>NZ_JBFARL010000163.1:0-18751 GCF_040674655.1 Actinomadura sp. NPDC049753
CAGGCGATCCGCCGCACTCTGGAGGCCGGCTCGGAGGCCCAGCACTCGGTGACCGAACGGCCCCTGTTCGCGTTCCGGCTGCACCAGTTCCTGTCCAAGGGCGACACCGTCTACGTCACCCTGGAGGACCCGGCGACGCGGCACCTCACCCGCGACTACCAGCTCGTCCAGCCGGACACGGACGGCAAAATCCTCCTGCCGCTGGCGTTCTGCCGGGAGTGCGGCCAGGAGTACCTGACCGTGTGGCGGACGGAGAAGGACGGCATGGTCCGCTACGGGCCGCGCCGCGACACCGCGGCGTCGGGTGGCCGTGAGGGCGACGGCTACCTGTACGTCGACTCGGGCCGGCCGTGGCCGCGCACCGTCGAAGAGGCGATCAACGACCGCCGGGTGCCCGAGTCGTGGCTGGAGGTGGACGACACCGGCCAGGAGATCGTGCGCACCAACCACCGCTCGAAGCTCCCGGTGCCCGTCCGCGTCGATCCCTATGGTGTCGAGGGCCAGGGCGAACTGGACGCCGCGTTCATCCCCGCGCCGTTCCGGTTCTGCCTGCACTGCGGGGTGAGCTACGAACAGGTTCGCGGCAAGGACTTCGCCAAGCTGGCAACTCTCGACCAGGAGGGGCGTTCCTCGGCGACGTCGCTGGTGTCGGCTTCGATCATCCGGTTCCTGCGGGCGGTGCCCGAAGGGGCACTGGTCAAGGAAGCCCGCAAGCTGCTCACCTTCGTCGACAACCGGCAGGACGCCTCCCTCCAGGCCGGTCACTTCAACGACTTCGTCCAGATCACCCAGCTTCGCGGCGCGCTCTACCGGGCGGCGGTCGAAGCGGGTGAGGAGGGCATCAGCCACGAGGACCTGGCGTCCAGGGTCGTCGGCGCCCTCGGCCTGGACGTCGCGGACTACACCGGCTCGTCCGACCTGCCCCCGTCGATGGCGCGCAACGCGGCGCGGACGCTGCGGGACGTCGTCGCGTTCCAGCTCTACCTCGACCTTGAGCGCGGCTGGCGCGTCACCATGCCCAACCTGGAGCAGACGGGCCTACTGAAGATCGACTACGAGGACCTCGACTGGCTGGCCGCCAACGAGGAGCGCTGGGAAGGGAAGCACCAGGCGCTGCGCGATGCCGAGCCGGGCCGCCGCGCCGAGATCATGCGGGCGCTGCTGGACGAGATGCGCCGCTCCCTCGCCATCGACGTCCAGTACTTCCGGGACGACTTCGACAGCCTCCGCCGCGCCAGCGAGGAGCGGCTCGCCGACCCGTGGGTCCTGTCGAGGAGCGACGAACCCAAGGTCGGCACGGCCTACCCGCAGAAGGCGCGGCCCGGCCTCGACCGTTCGGGCCTGTTCCTGTCCGGGTCCAACAAGTTCGGCAAGTACCTGCGGCGCGTGCATTTCAGTGACCTGTCAGTGGACGACGCCCAGCTGCTCATCAAGGAGCTGCTCACGGTTCTGACCAAGGCGAACCTGGTCAAGGAGGTGTCGGTGACGCCCGGGTGGGCCAAGCGCGGCCGCCGGCCCACCGGCCCGACCGTGACCGGCTACCGCGTCTCGGCGGCGTGCCTGGTGTGGCGGGCCGGGACGGGCGAGGTCGGCGCCCACGACCCCCTCACCCGCACCTACGCCAGCGGCGACGGCCCCCGCGTCAACGTCTTCTTCCGGGACCTGTACCGCGAGACCGCCGCGGAGCTCGGTGGCCTCATCGCCCGCGAGCACACCGCCCAGGTCGACCCCGAGGAGCGGCGCAGGCGCGAGGAGGCGTTCAGCGAGGCGAAGCTGAAGCTGCTGTACTGCTCGCCCACGATGGAGCTGGGTGTCGACATCAGCGCCCTCAACGCGGTGATGATGCGCAACGTGCCGCCGACGCCCGCGAACTACGCCCAGCGCAGCGGGCGGGCGGGACGGTCCGGGCAGCCGGCGCTCGTCACCACCTACTGCGCGACCGGCAACAGCCACGACCAGTACTACTTCCGGCGGTCCGCGCGGATGGTGGCGGGCGCGGTCGCGCCGCCGCGCCTCGACCTGGCGAACGAGGACCTCGTCCGGTCGCACATCCAGGCGATCTGGCTCGCCGAGACGGGCCTGGAGCTGCACAACAACATCCCCGCGATCGTCGACATCGGCTACGACGAGGACTCCCGCCGCCCCGACCCGCCTCTCCCCCTGCACGACACGGTCGTCCAGGCGATCAGCAGCGAGGCCGCGCGCAGGCGCGCCGTGGCGGCGGCCAAGAAGGTGTTCGGCGGGCTGCTGGACGACTTCGCCGCCACGGTCTGGTGGGACGACACCTGGATCGAGGACACGGTCGAACGCGCTCCCGACCGCTTCAACCGGGCCTTCGACCGCTGGCGGGACCTTTTCAAGGCGGCGCTGGTGGACCAGGCGGAGCAGAACCGCCGCGTCCTCGACACCACGCTCTCCGACCGCGACAACAAGATCGCCGTCGGCCGGCGCCGGGAGGCCGAGACGCAGCTCGACCTGCTGAAGAACCAGTCGGCGGAGAGCCGGTCGGTCCTGTCGGACTTCGGCCCGCACCGCTACCTGGCCAGCGAGGGCTTCCTGCCGGGCTACTCGTTCCCCCGGCTCCCCCTGGCCGCGTACATCAACATGCAGGACCGCCGTTTCCGGGACGGCGACTACCTCCAGCGCCCCCGGTTCCTCGCCATCCGCGAGTTCGGGCCTGGTGCGCTGATCTACCACGAGGGCTCCCGCTACCAGGTGACCCGGATTCAGCTCCCGCCGGGCGGTACGGGCGATGTCGTCACCTCCGACGCACGCCGCTGCGCCGCCTGCGGCTACCACCACGACTCCACCGACGGCGCCGACCGCTGCCAGATGTGCGACGAGCTGCTGCCCGAGGCCAAATACGGGCTGCTGCAGATGCACACCGTCTATACCAAGGCCCGCGCGCGGATCTCCTCCGACGAGGAGGAGCGCCGCAGGGCGGGTTTCCGGCTCGTCACGTCGTACCGGTTCGCCGACCACGGCGCACGCGCGGGCCGCCAGGACGCCCTGATCACCGATCACGAAGGAACCATCGCCACGGTGTCCTTCGGCGACTCGGCGACGGTCCGGATCACCAACCTGGGCCGGCTGCGCGCCAAGGACGGCGAGCCGGACGGCTTCTGGCTCGACCCCGCGACCGGCGAGTGGATGACCGAGAAGGCCGCCTCGGAGGCGTCTGGCGACTCCAGCGAGATGCCGGTCGTCGACACGGACGGCAACGAGAAGAAGCGCAAGAAGCGCGTCATCCCGTACGTGCAGGACCGCCGCAACATCCTCGTCGCACAGCTCACCGAACCGCTGGAGTACCCGGTCGCGCTGTCGCTGATGTACGCGCTGGAGCGCGGGATCGAGGCGGCGTTCGAGCTGGAGGACTCGGAGCTGTCCAGCGAGCTGCTGCCGCCCGATGACGGCCCCCGCGACCGGATGCTGTTCACGGAGGCTGCCGAGGGCGGCGCCGGTGTGCTGCGCCTGATGCAGTCGATGCCGGGCGCGCTCAGGAAGGCCGCGAAGGCGGCGCTGGACATCTGCCACTTCGACGAGAACGGCGATGACCTCGGCGGCCCGCATCCGGACCGGCCGTGCGCCCGCGGCTGCTATGACTGCCTGCTCACCTACGGCAACCAGCTCGACCACGGCGCGATCGACCGGCACGCCATCAAGGACCTGCTGGTGCGCCTTGCCGATGCGAAGACCACCGCGACGGGACGCGGCGAGTCCCGCACCGATCAGCTCGAGCGCCTGTCTCGCCAGTCGGACTCCTCGCTGGAGAAGCGGTTCGTCACCTGGCTGAAGGAGCGCGGTCTGCGGATGCCCGACGAGGCACAGACCTATGTCGCCGACGCGCAGGCCCGCCCCGACTTCGTGTACCGGCTGCAGGGCGTGACGCTCGCGGTGTTCGTCGACGGTCCCGTCCACCAGCACGCCAACGTCAGGGAACGCGACCGCCAGGCGGAGCAGCGGTTGGGCAACCGCGGCTGGGAGGTCCTCCGCTTCCCCCACGACGCCGACTGGGACGCGATCGTCGCCGAGACCCCGAGCTGGTTCGGCGCCTCTCCCACCGCTTGACCCACATGTGAAGACACTCGACGAACCCCCCACGCGAGGTCCTTTTGACGACGACGGACTACACCCCCGGTTCCCTGGTCTCGGTCCGCGACCGAGAATGGGTCGTGCTGCCGGAGAGCGCCCCGGACATGCTGGTGCTGCGCCCTCTCGGCGGCGCCGACGACGACATCGCGGCGGTGTTCCCGGCCTTCGAGGAGGTGCGGGGAGCGGAGTTCGCGGCGCCGTCGCCGCGGGACCTCGGCGACTTCCGCGCGGCGGGCCTGCTGCGCAGCGCGATGCGCATCGGGTTCCGGTCGGGCGCGGGACCGTTCCGCTCGCTCGCCGGGATCGCGGTGGAGCCGCGCGCCTACCAGCTCGTCCCGCTGATGATGGCGCTGCGGCAGAAGACCGTCCGGATGCTGATCGCCGATGACGTCGGCATCGGCAAGACCGTCGAGGCCGGGCTGATCGCAAGTGAGCTGCTGGCGCAGGGCGAGGCGAAGGGCCTGGCGGTGCTGTGCTCGCCGGCGCTCGCCGAGCAGTGGCAGGAGGAGCTGCGCGCCAAGTTCGGCATCGACGCCGAGCTGGTCCTGTCCTCCACGGTCACCCGGCTCGAACGCGACCTGGACATGGGGCAGTCCCTGTTCGACAAGCACCGCCACGTGATCGTCTCCACGGACTTCATCAAGTCGCACCGGCACCGCGACGACTTCGTCCGCCGCTGCCCCGACCTGGTCATCGTGGACGAGGCCCACACCTGCGTCGCCGCCGACGACCACACGTCCCAGCAGAGCCAGCGACGTTACGAGCTGCTCCAGCGCATCGCCGACGACAAGGCCCGCCATTTGCTGCTGGTGACGGCGACCCCGCACAGCGGCAAGGAGGCCGCGTTCCGCAACCTGCTCGCCCTGCTGAAACCCGAGTTCGGCGACCTGGACATGAACAGCGGCCCCGACCGCGCCCGCCTCGCCCTGCACTTCGTGCAGCGCCGCCGCGCCGACATCCGCAAGTACCTCGACGAGGAGACCGAGTTCCCCGCCGACCGGTTCTTCAAGGACGAGACCTACAAGCTGTCGCCCGCGTACCGGTCGCTGCTGGATGACGCGATCGGCTACGCGAGCGAGCGGGTCACCGTCGCCGGGGAGCAGGGCAGGCGCGAGGCCCGGATCGCCTGGTGGTCGGCGATCGCGCTGCTGCGGTCCCTGGTGTCGTCGCCGCGCGCCGCCGCGCAGACCCTGCGGACCCGATCGGCCACCGCGTCCGCCGCCACCGCGGAGGAGGCCGACGAGCTGGGCGCGCCGCTGACCCGCGACTCCGCCGACAACGACGCGCTGGAGGGCCTGGACGTCGCCCCCGGCGCCGAGACGGACCCGGAGACCGGCGGGGCCGGGGCGAGGCTGGCCGCGCTCGCCGACCGCGCCGCCGACCTCGAAGGCCCGGCCGAGGACCTGAAGCTAAAAGCCCTAATCAAGCACCTGAAGGCGCTGCTCAAGGAGGGCTACCACCCGATCGTCTTCTGCCGCTACATCCCGACCGCCGAGTACGTCCGCGACCACCTCGCCGGCAAGCTCGGCAGGAAGACCGTCGTACGAGCCGTGACCGGAACCCTGTCCCCGCAGCAGCGCCTCCAGCGCATCGAGGACCTCGCCGACGAGACGTCCGACGACCCCGACGCCCGCCGCGTCCTCGTCGCCACCGACTGCCTGTCGGAGGGCGTCAACCTGCAGCACCACTTCGACGCCGTCGTCCACTACGACCTGGCGTGGAACCCGGCCCGCCACGACCAGCGCGAGGGACGCGTCGACCGCTACGGCCAGAAGCGCGACGAGGTCAAGGTCATTACCCTCTACGGCAGCGACAACGGCATCGACGGCAAGGTCCTGGAAGTCCTGATCCGCAAGCACCGCCAGATCTGGCAGGACCTCGGCATCTCCGTCTCCGTGCCCGACGAGGCGTCCTCCGGCGTGACGGACGCGATCGTCGAGTGGCTGCTGATGCGCAGGGAGAGCGGCGAGCAGGAGGCCCTGTTCGGCGCCGAGGACGTCAAGGCCGTCAGCGAGAAGGCCGCCGAACTGGAACAGGAGTGGAACTCCACGGCTGAGCGCGAGAAGGCGTCCCGTTCCCGGTTCGCGCAGAACACCATCCGCCCCGAGGAGGTCAAGCGCGAGGTCGACGCCACCCGGGACGCGCTCGGCGATGCGGGCGAGATCCGCGGCTTCGTCCGCCACGCCCTCACCGCCCTTGACGGCGTCCTCTACGAGGGCGGCGACGCCCCCGGCGACTTCGGCGCCGACCTGAGCGGAAGCCCCGTCGGGCTCCGCGACGTGCTCGCACCGATTCTCGGCGGCGGGATCATCGAGAACGGCAAGCAGGTCCCGTTCCGGACCGTGTCGGCGGTGACGCGCGGCGAGGCGGCGCTCGTCCGCACGGACCCGGTCGTCGGCGCGCTCGCCGGTCACCTCCTCAACGCCGCCCTCGACTCCCAGACCGACGGCCCCCGCCCGGCCCGCCGCTGCGGTGTCATCCGGACGAGAGCGGTCTCCACCCGGACGACCCTGCTGCTCGTCCGCTACCGGTTCCACCTGACGCTGCCGTCCCGCGTCGGCGAACGGCAGCTCGTCGCCGAGGACGCCCGGCTCCTCGCCTTCGAGGGCTCCCCCGCCGAGGGGACCTGGCTGCCGCCCGAGACCGCCGCGCGCCTTCTGGATGCCACTGCCGACGAGAACACCGATCCCACCTTCGGAGAGCGGACGATGAAACGGGTCCTGGACGCCCTGCCCGACGCCACGGAGCATCTCAACGAGTACGGCGACCAGCTCGCCGCCGAACTGCGCGACTCGCACCGCCGCGTCCGCAGCGCCGCCGGCGAGATCATCCGGGGCGTGGACGTCAAGGCGCAGCGGCCCGCCGACATCCTCGGCGCCTACGTGTACCTGCCCGTGACCGGTGCCGTCTCCGGAGGTATCGCCTGATGTCCGCCACCGCACGCACCCAGATCTTCTCCTCAGTCCACACCATCGGCGGGCTCCTCCCGGCCGACATGCTCGTCAGGATTTCGGAGGGCAAGGACGTCGAGGGCTCCAAGCCCGCCGACTACGACATCTTCGGCTCCCGTTCCGTCCCCGACGAGGCCGAACGCCACTGGGACTACCTCAAGTCGGTGTGGAAGGACCTGCGCGGCAAGCTGCCCGTCGCGCCGGAGGCCGAGACACCCGCCGACCCCACCGGCCTCGCGATCCGCCAGTGGCTGGAGCCGCTGTTCGCCGAGCTGAGCTTCGGCCGCCTCACCGCCCTCGGCGCGTCCGGCATTGACGCCGACGACGGCACCAAGACGTTCGCGATCAGCCACCTGTGGACGCACGTCCCGATCCACCTGACCGCCTGGAACACCCGACTCGACAACCGACCCGGCGGCCCCGGCACCGTCCCGCCGCAGTCGCTCGTGCAGGAATGCCTGAACCGCACCGAAGCCCACCTGTGGGCCGTGCTGACCAATGGACGCCAGCTCAGGCTGCTGCGCGACTCCAGCGCCCTCGCCACCGCCGCCTACGTCGAATTCGACCTTGAGGCCATTTTCGATGGGGAGCTGTTCAGCGAGTTCGTACTCCTGTACCGCCTCCTGCACGCCTCCCGCTTCGCCGTCGACGACGGCGCCGCCCCGTCCGCCTGCTGGCTGGAGAAGTGGCGGACGGACGCCATCGACTCCGGCACCCGCGCCCTCGACCACCACCGCGAGGGCGTGCAGAAGGCCATCACCGCGCTCGGGACAGGCTTCCTCAAGCACCCCGCCAACACCGAACTGCTGCGCGACCTGGACGTGCACGCCTTCCATGGCGCGCTGCTCCGCCTCGCCTACCGGCTGATCTTCCTGTTCGTCGCCGAGGACCGCGACGTCCTCCACCCGAAGGACACGCCGGACGACGTCCGCAAGCGGTACGAGAAGTACTTCTCGTCCACGCGGCTCCGGCAGCAGGCCCAGCGGCGGCGCGGGACCTCGCACACCGACCTCTACCAGGCCCTCAAGATCGTGCTGGACGCGCTCGGCGACGAGGACGGACGTCCCGAACTCGGCCTCCCCGGGCTCGGCGGCCTCTTCGACGACGCCCCCGCCGACGCCCCGCTGCATGGCCTCGCCCTGGCGAACGTGCACCTGCTGGAGGCCGTCCGCCACCTGTCCCGCATCCACGACGGCGACACGCGGCGCTGGCGCCAGGTCGACTACCGCAACATGGGCTCGGAGGAGCTCGGCTCCATCTACGAATCGCTCCTCGAACTCGTCCCCAAGCACAGCGCCGTGGAGCGGACGTTCGAGCTAGTCGACCGGCTCGGCAACGACCGCAAGAAGACCGGCTCGTACTACACGCCGAGTTCCCTGATCGAGACGCTGCTCGACTCCACGCTCGATCCCGTAATCGACGACGCCCAGAAGCGCGGCGAGGAAAAGGCCGCCGCAGCCGGGGAACCCGACCCTGCCGAGGCGATCACCGCCGAACTGCTCTCTCTGACCGTCTGCGACCCAGCCTGCGGCTCCGGACACTTCCTCGTCGCTTCGGCCCGCCGCATCGCCAAGCGCGTCGCCGCCGTCCGCGAGGGCAACCCCGAACCGACCCTGGACGCCGTGCGGCACGCGCTGCACGAGGTCATCGCACGGTGCGTGTACGGGGTGGACCTCAACCCGATGGCGGTCGAACTCGCCAAGGTGTCGCTGTGGCTGGAGGCCCTGGAGCCCGGCAAGCCGCTCGGGTTCCTGGACGCCCACATCAAGCTGGGCAATGGCCTCGTAGGCGCTACGCCAGTCCTGCTGAAGGACGGCATTCCGACGAAGGCGTTTAAGCCGGTCGAGGGCGACGACGCTGCCTACGCCAACTTCTTCGCTAAGCAGAACGACAAGGAACGTGAGGGACAGGGCGGCCTGTTCGACCTGTTCGAGGAAACGAAGGTCGCCAACACCGCCTTCGCCGAAAGCCTGCGCCGCATCACCGCCGCCCCGTCTAACACCCTCCGGGACGTCCACCGTCAGGCCGACGCGTATGAGGATTGGAAGTTCTCGGCGGAGTACAGCCAGGCCGTCCACGTGGCGGACGCCTGGTGCGCCGCCTTCATGTGGCACAAAACCAAGGATGCTCCGACGCCAATCACTCACGACGTCTTCCGCGCCCTCCAGGACCCCAACGCGACGGCCGCCGGTCAGGACGTCCACGACGAGATCGCGCGGCTAAGCGAGCAGTACCACTTCTTCCACTGGCACCTGGAGTTTCCCGAAATCTTCACAGTCTCAGCCGAAGAATCGAGCGGGGACATCGACCCGGCCACCGGCTGGACAGGAGGCTTCTCCTGCGTGCTCGGAAACCCGCCATGGGACAAGGTCGACTTCGAAGACAAGAAGTACTTCAGCGTTGTCGAACCCTCTATTGCGAAGATCTCCGGCTTGGCTCGCAGAACTCGCATCGCCGAGTGGATAGAGGAAAATCAAGAAGCAGGTCGACGATATCGGGCCGCGCGTCGCAAAGTGAAATCATCGTTTCATTTCGCTGGCGATTCCGGCGCATTCCCCCAATGCGCAAAGGGACTCACAGTTAAGGGGGTCACCATGCTTCAGACGGACCAGCTTTTTGTCGAGCGATTTGAGTCCGTCGTGGCAACAAATGGACGCTTCGGCTGCATCGTCCAAACAGCCATCGCGACAAGCGCTGGAGCTCAGCACCTGTTCGCTTCCCTGGCCAAACGAAGTGCTGTGAAGCATCTATACGACTTCGAGAATCGCAAACTAATCTTCGAAGGCGTCGATGCGACCTTCAAGTTCTGCCTCCTATCCATGGTAGGCAAGTCCCTGGTGGAGCCAGAGGCCAAACTCGCATTTTTCATGCTCGACACGGGCGATCTAGATGCCTCAAACAGACTATACACTCTCACTCCCAGAGAAATCGAGCTCATCAATCCAAATACTGGCAACCTGCCCGTGTTCCGCACTCGCCGTGACGCAGATATAACCACGGCCATTTATAGGCGCATCCCAATTCTTCAAGAGGACCAAGCAAGCAAAAATACTTGGAGAGTATCCTTCAAAGCAACCCTCTTTCATACAACAGACGACTCTGACCTCTTCCACACACGCCAGAAACTCGAGAACGAAGGCTGGCTTCTCCAGGGGAATGTTTTCGTGCGGAACGACGAAAGAATGCTCCCTCTATATGAGGGCAAAATGGCCCACATCTTCGACCACCGATGGAACAGTTTCTTCGGCACAGGCAACGAAGATCGCGTCGCAGTGAGAAGTGAAGAGAAGGCGCGCCCGGACAGCTCGGCTATGCCACGCTACTGGATCGCCGAAGACGGGATGATTCCTGTACACAGGAGAGGGCGCGAGGTTCAGAGCCCTGGTGTCAGCGTTCGTCTGGGGAAGCTCAACTGGAAGAGGAATTGGCTTTGCGGTTGGCGCGACATCACCAAGGCGGTTAATGAGCGTACCGCCATCCCGACCTTCCTTCCCCGCGCTGCCGTCGTGGAAACATTTCCGCTGATGCTGCCGCACGTAGCCCCTGAACTCGCGTCTGCGCTGATTGCCGCGCAAAGTTCGCTGGTATTCGATTACGTGAGTCGTCAAAAAACGGGAAGTATGCATTTGAAGCTTTTTGTTTGGAAGCAGCTTCCTGTGCCTACTCCCGAGGACCTAACTGCGCATACACATTTTTTGACACCGCGAGTACTCGAGCTCGTATACACAGCTAACGACATGGCCGGACTCGCGCGTGACCTCAGGGACACCGGGAAGCCGTTCCAGTGGGACGAAGGAAGAAGGGCTCAGATTCGCGCCGAATTGGACGCCTACTTTTTCCACCTCTACGGGATCGATCGTGAGGACACAAACTACATTTTGGAGACTTTCCAGTCCGACTCCGGAGGGGGGCTGAAGAACAACGAGATCGCCAAGTACGGGACGTACCGGACGAAGGATCTCGTGCTTGCCGAGTACGACCGGATGGCTGCGGTCGGCGTTGATCTCGACGGGCCGCTGCTGGATGGGGAGAACTACACGTCCACACTCACTCCACCGCCGGGGCACGGGCCTCGGCACGAGTAAGCCGACGTCGTCGGTAGGTAGCGGAGGGGCGGGCGGTAGGGAACGCCCCTCCGCTGGTCTTCAGGTGCGGTCGATGACCGCGAAGACGATCTTGCCGGCGTTGTCGGCCAGGGCGCGGATGCCCCAGCAGCGGGCGTACTGGTCGACGATGAACAGGCCACGGCCCGTCTCGCTGGTCGTGTCGGCCGCCAGCATGTGAGGGAGGCCGCAGGCGGTGTCCTGGACCTCCATCCACAGCGCGTCGCCCTCGGTGCGGCTCAACCGCAAGATCACGTCGTCGTCCGTTGCGGACGCCGCGTGCTGGAGGGCGTTGGTGACCAGTTCGCTGGCCACCAGGCACGGGACGAAGTCGTCCATGCCCCACTGACCGGTGACCAGCCGCACGAACCGCCGCACCTCCGCGACGACCGCAAGGTCCTGCTTCACCACCATCTCGTTCTGCGTCGCCGCCTGCCCCATGACCTCTCCTCACTGTGTGTGGCATACAGCACACAGTGAGCCACTTTTCGGGCTAGGATTTGCCTACCACTGACAGGTGGCAGGCAGTGGTAGTTCATCCCGGGAGTTAGACAGATTCCGCCGAGAGGTAGGAACCATGCCCCCGCGCCGCCAACGCCCGTGAGTCGCCCGCCCTCGTCGCCTTCGGCCGTCAGATGCGCCGGTTAAGAGAGGCCAAGGACGTCAAGCAGGAGACCATCGCTCATCTGACGAAGGTGAGCGGCCCGCAGGTCAGCCGCATCGAGAACGGAAAGAAGCGCGCCACTCGCTCATTCGTGGTCGCCGTGGACGACTACCTGGAAGCAGGCGGCTCCCTCATCAGCCTGTGGGAGGACCTGAACAAGGATGGGCACCCAGTCCCGATCTGGTTCGACTGGCCGCAGATAGAGGCCGACGCGGCCATGCTGGTCTGCTGGCAGCATTCCGTGATTCCTGGGCTGGCCCAGACCTCGGCCTATGCATTGGCAATGCTGCGAGGTAACCAAGAGGCCGCAGACGCTCGCATCAGCCGTCAAGCCATCCTCACCGCTGACAAGGACTCCACCCCGCCGATCGTCGCGCTTCTGCTCGACGAACACGTGCTCCACAACCTTGTGGGCACGCCCGAGACGATGCGGAAACAACTCGAACACCTCCTGAAGCTGAGTTTGTTGCCCAACGTTACGGTTCAAGTAGTGTTGTCTAATGGTGAGCACGAGGGCGTCCTGGGCGCCTTCGTCGTTGCGACGATGGAGGATCGGAGCGAGATCGCGTACATCGAGACAGCGATCCGAGGTATCACCACAGACAACCCGGCAGACCTGTCTAGCCTGGCGCGAACCTTGTTCGAGCTCCGCTCTCAGGCGCTCTCGCAGGAGATGTCGCGTGAACTGATTCGAAAGGTCATCGAGGAGAGATGGACCTGACAAGCGCCAAGTGGCGCAAGAGCACACACAGCGGACCCAACGGCGGGGAGTGCGTCGAGTTGGCGGACGCGGCCGGTGCGGTGGTGGCGGTGCGGGACAGCAAGGACCCGGACGGGCCCGTCCTCCTACTGACCCGCGCGGCCCTGCGCACGGCCGTCCAGTCCGCCACCGACAAGCACTGACCGCCCAGCACGAACCACCCCCGCAACCCCCGACACCCGCCGAGTAGCGGCGGGGCGTCCCGTCCCTCGGCCTGGACGACCCGCCGCACCCCGCCCTCCCCTCAGGCAGGGCCCACGATGAGGGTCCAGATCCTCGATCAGGCATCGCAGCACCTTCTGACCGACAGCCACGGCTGCGCGCCCCGGGGTGCGGAGGAGTCATTGATTGCCGGGTGTTCCCGTCGCCGGCAGCGATCGGCTGGACCCGGTCTCCTCCGCCGGGCGGGGAGGTCACGTGCGTAGTACGGCTGGCAGCCAGGAATCCTCGTAGTCGAGGATCTGGTCGCCCAGGTCTTCCAGAAGTCGGTCCGGCAGCGGGCGCCGATGGGCTTCCTTGTGGAGACAGGCCCGCACCAGGGAGCGCAGCGACTCGGGGATGCGGGTCAAGTCCGGTTCCGTGTGGACGATCCTGTAGCCGAGCGTCGCGGCGTCTCCACTGCCGAACGGCGGCGACCCCGTCGCCGCGAAGACCAGCACGGCGCCGAGGGAGAAGACATCGGTTGCCGGTCCCACCGGCTCGCCGCGGAACTGCTCAGGGGACATGTACTGGGGCGTTCCGATCATCGCCCCCGTACGGGTGAGGCCCGTGGTGTCTCCAACGGCGTTGCGCACGATGCCGAAGTCGATCACGCGGGGTCCATCGGCGGCCAGCAGGATGTTGGACGGCTTGAGGTCCCGGTGGACGAGGCCGGCGCTGTGCACCGCCGCGACGGCTTCGGCGAGCCCCGCCGCCAGGATCTCCAGGGTGAGAAGTGGCAATGGCCCATGCCGGCGCACGGCCTCGCGCAGCGAGGGGCCGCTGACATAGGAGGTCGCCAGCCAGGGCGGATCGGCGTCCGGATCGGCGTCCAGGACCGGAGCGGTGAACCCGCCGCTGACCAGGCGGGCCGCCCGGACCTCGCGATCGAACCGGGCGCGAAATCCTGGCGTTTCCGCCAGATGGGGCAGGACGACCTTCAACGCGACACGGCGGCCGCCTCTAGACCGGGCCAGATAGACCCGGCCCATTCCGCCTTCACCGAGCCGCCGCAGAATCCGGTATCCGGCCACCTGCCGTGGGTCTTGCGCGGTGAGCAGCTCGCCGACGGGGGCCGGAGAACGTGCCGTGGCCTCTTCCATGTCCCTTGTCATGGACGGCTGCGAGGGGCCCCCATCCCTGAGCGTCGGTTGCGAGGGACCGGCCGCCGCGGCGCCGACCTTCATCGGGCCTCCGATCGGCACACCATTGACGACGTACGCGACCACGCAGGTGATGTTGTCCGGCCCGCCGCCCCGGTTGGCCAGGTCGATCAGCAGCCGGACGGCCTGCTCCGGGTCGTCCACGTGGGTCAGCGTCTGCCAGAGCGGCTCGGCGGTGACGACGCCGGACAGGCCGTCGGAGCACAGCAGGTACCGGTCGCCGACCTTCGCCTCGCGCAGCGACAGGTCGGGGTCGACCTCGCCGCGGCCGTCCAGCGCCCGCAGCAGCAGCGCCCGCTGCGGGTGCGAGGCCGCCTCGTCCGGGCTGATCCGCCCCTCGTCGACCAGCGACTGCACCAGCGTGTGGTCGTGCGTGATCTGGAACAGGCTGCCGTCGCGCAGCAGGTAGGCGCGCGAGTCCCCGATGTGCACCAGCGCGACCTGGTTGCCCGCCCACAGCATCGCCGTCAGCGTCGTCCCCATGCCCTGCAGAGCTGGGTCGGACTCCACGATGCGGTGCAAGTTGTCGTTCGCCGTCTTGACCGTGTGCTCCAGCGCGGCCAGCAGCTCCGTCGCCGGCAGGTCCTTGTCGAGGGCGCCCAGCTCTGAGATCACCGCGGCACTGGCGAATTCAC
Source organism: Actinomadura sp. NPDC049753 (assembly GCF_040674655.1). Lineage (NCBI taxonomy): Bacteria > Bacillati > Actinomycetota > Actinomycetes > Streptosporangiales > Thermomonosporaceae > Actinomadura > Actinomadura sp. NPDC049753. The sequence goes on from NZ_JBFARL010000163.1 coordinate 14,567, forward strand.
CGACCAGATCACGCTCCCGGCTCCACAGGTCGTCCGCTTCCATTCCCTTGCCGGTACGGCGGCGACCGGCAGTTCCGTCGGCGACCGCGAGCAGGTGCGCCCCCGCGTACGCCGAATCCGCGTTACCCGCAGCCAGCATGCCGACGTCGGAGCGCGCCGCATACCGAAGCGTCACGCGCCCATCTCGTTTGGCCACTTGGGAGTCCCTCGCGTCAGCAGGGCCGCAGGGTCGAATGGAGACGTTCGAGGATCACCATGCTCCGCTCCAGTTCATTTTGCCCCCGGCCGATACAGGTGTGTCCCCAGGTGCATGACCCGGGTGATTCTCTGACGCAGAGTACTTCCGCCGTGACGGGTCAGGGGGATGGCCGCCATTCTTCCAGCATCCGGATCCGGTGGGTGCCTTCGCGCCCGGGATCGGCCACCCGCTCCCGATCTGGTTCTACTGGCCCCAGCCGGAATCCGAAGCCGCTGAACTGGTCACCTAGGAACACATCATCGTCCCCGGACTGTCGGCGGGGGCCACAAACCGGACAAGCCCATTCCGCCGCCGAACAAGGACGGCGAGGGCGACGGCAAGCGGGGGAAGTGATCGACTGATGGGAGACGTCATGCAGCGCGTCGAGGCGACCGGGTGAGCAAGGAGGCCGACGCCGAAGGTTGGCTTGATCTCGTCTACGGCGACGACGCGATCACCACCCAACTCGACCACGGCACGACCGATCTCACGACCGGTGCGGGCCGCTTCACCTCGTCGCTGTCCGCGTCGAGCACCGTCGTGTCCTTTCTAGAGTCGCTGGACGTCGAGCCGGGGCACCGCGTGCTGGACGTGGGCACCGGTACCGGCTGAACGGCCGCGCTGCTGTCGCGTCTGGTCGGCTCGGCGAACGTCACCAGCGTGGAGGTCGATCCCGCGGTGTCGGCACAGGCATCTGCCAATCTCGGGAGCGCGGGCCATTCGCCTCGGCTCATCGTGGGGGATGGCGCTCAGGGTTGGTCGCAGGAAGCACCTTACGACCGAGTGCACGCCACGTGCGCTGTCGCCCGCGTGCCGTATGCGTGGGTGGGGCAGACCCGCCCCGGCGGGGTGATCGTGACGCCCTATGCCCCAGGGTTCGGGTCCAGCCACGAACTGCGGCTCGTGGTGATGCCGGACGGTACCGCCGTGGGCCGGTTCACCGGCTACGCCTCGTACATGATGATGCGGGCGCAGCGGCACCCCGAATGGGACGCCTCCGACCGGCACGGGGACCGGTCCAGCACCGACATCGACCCCCGGACCATCGGCTACGCCCCGGCGGGCGCCGATCTCGCGATGGGGGCTGCGCTACCGGGTGTGTGCGCCCGGGGCGCACACGATGGCGTCGCCTACACGCTGCGCCTGCGGAGCGCGGACGCGTGGGCCGAAGCTCACTACGAGCCAGGCCGTGACTCCTTCGATGTCGAGCAGGGCGGGGACCGGCCCCTGTGGGATCTGGCGGTGTCGGCCTACTTCGACTGGATCGCCCATCGCAGCCCCGGCCGCGACCGCTTCGGCCTGACCGTGTCACCTGTCGGCGACCACGTCTGGCTGGACCATCCCGGCGACATCGCCTGACCTCGGACCCGTGAGAAGGGAGGGCTCCCGGGGTCCCCTGGCGTCGCGCCACCTGAGCCGATGGGAGCCCGCACCCCGGCCCCTCCGGAAGGGGAGAGCCGACGGGTCATGGCGTCAGATGCGTGCTGCGATCGAGGACACGTCCCGCAGCACCCGATCGAGCAGTTCCTTCAGCAGCCGGTTCTCCTCAAGGGCCGAACGGGCTCTGTCGTGAAGGGGTTCGGCCACTTCCTGGAACTGCCGGCGAACCCCGTCACCGGGCCAGGCCAGTTCCAACTGCGAGAAGGCGCGTCGACTGATCTCCCTTGCCTGCCGACCTTGCGCGATCTTAGGGAGCTCCTCGCTTCTGGAACGAAGCTCGTGCAGCAGCCACCAGCGATCCGAGGGATCGGACGGGCGCACCGCGAGCACTCCCCGGGCGGGGGTGGTCCGGAACCAGGTCAGTGCGGCGCGGGCCCCTTCGGGTCGTGACGCGACCAGTACGGTTCCCGGTTCGCAGACGTCCCCCGGCTCGGCATGCGTCTCCTGTCCTCCCTGAATGTGGGGCGGATCCGCGCGCAGCACGTCGGCCGGCGCAATCCGGGACGTCGCGACGCCGCTCAAGTCGGCCTGCGATCGGCCTGGCCGACCCGTCATGACCGAAGTGACGGCACCGAACGTGGCAGGCGTCCATGACTGCCGATGCCGCCGCACCAGCAGGGCGTGATGAGCGTCGGCCAGGGTGACGGCGTCCGCGGCGATCCGCCGGTTGAGGGCCCTTTTGTGCTGGATCAACTCGACAAGTCGGCTGAGGGTTTCGATTCGTCCGGGGGGAGGGACGGCCACCTCCATCGCCCTCAGCCGGTCGATGCTCAGGGTCGGCTCGACGTGCGCCGACACATGCCGATCAAACCAGGCGCGGGCGACGGGCGTCTGGAACCAGATCTTCAGCCAACGGGTGATGTCATGGTCGCTTGAGCGGAGGATGCCGACCGAGCGCGTCGTCACCCAGCCGGTATGGCGCTGGTCGATCAGCGCCGCGTCACCCACCCGGCGGACGAGTACCACGACCAGGTCGCCCTCGGCGAGGACGGCGCGGTTGTCCCTGCCGTCCAGCGGTGCGGCAGGGGCCGAGGGAGACGTCCAGAGGCGGCCGTCGCGGACGTCACCGGCTCTGATCACTCCCCCGCCGCGGGGGAGCTCGTGTTCGGGAAGGCCGTAGGTGACCTTCAGGTCCGCGGCCTCCTGCACCGTCTTGCGCTGCCAGCCCTCAAGGTCGAGTGCGCGCATCACAGTTCGTCCAGGACTCGAAGCAGGTCGGCCTCCAGGATGCGCGACTCTTGGAACCTGTCCCGGAGTTCGGCGGCGAGCTCGTCGATCTGCCGCTGCTCCGGAGCATCGCCGATGCCGAGCTCACCGGTGTACCTCGGCGGCTGCAGGTCGTATCGCTGATCGGCGATCTCGTCGGCGGTGACGGAACGGCACTGACCGGCCTCGTCACGGTATTGCCCGTCCACCTCTCGCCACGCCCCGAGTGTCCGCAGCACCTGCTCGACCCCTTCCGGGCTGAGGCGACGCCTACGCCTCGGCGCCTGTTCGTACGCCTTCCGCGCGTTGATGAAGAGCACCTTGCCCCGGCGGTCACTGCTTCCCCACTCATCGCGGGGGCCTTTGTCGGTGTTGAGCAGCCACAGGCAGCAGGGGGCACGGCTGTGGGCGAACAGGCCCGGCGGCAGTGCCACCACGCATTCGACGACGTCGTCCTGGACGAGTCGTCCGCGCACCCGCTGCTCCACCTGTCGTGCCCCGGTCGCGGCCCCCTCCGCCATGAGAACCGCCGCTCTGCCCCGAGGAGCGAGCGCGTGCACGATGTGGAGGATCCATGCCAAGTTCGCGTTGTCCTGAGGGGGCGCCGCCTCGTCTGACCACCTCGGGTCGTCCGTGCGCGGTGCGGCACGCCACGAGCCGTTGAACGGTGGGTTGGCCAGGACGATGTCATAGGACGACTCAGCGGGCCGCGCGAGACTGTCCACCGGCGCGGGAATTCGCGCGTGGATGCCGCGGGCGGCCAGGTTCATTCGCGCCACATGGAGCGCGGAGGCGTGCACGTCCTGGCCGGTCAGTTCGAGATTCGGCGGCCAGTCCGTGCTCTCGGACACGTGGCGGTCGGCGCCGATGAGCAATCCACCTGAACCGCACACCGGATCAAGCACCCGCTGGCCTTCCTGAGGATCCGCCGCTGCCACCATCAACCGCACGACGTCTTTGCGGGTGAAATAATCCCCGCTTTTCGCGTTCGCTTCGGACAGGTCCTGAAAGCATTGGTCCAGGCAATCATCGAGGCGGCCGGCTCGCTGGATCGCCTTGACAAGGCGACGCAGCGCGTCGTCGGCCGTTGGAGGAAAACGCGGCACGAACCCGTAGTCTTCCCCGTTTTGGTACCGGAGCAGGCATTTTCGTACCGAAAGTCCTATCTGCTGCTGGGTCTTGTCCGTTTGGGCCAAGAGCCAGTTCCACAAGGAATGCTGGTCGCTCTGCGGATTGTTTCGTGCCTGGTCCCTGAGAGTCATGAGTCCGGCCACGACGCGGCAGGCGTCGTGAAACTGCAG
>NZ_JBFARL010000164.1:0-18696 GCF_040674655.1 Actinomadura sp. NPDC049753
GCGGCGGGGGTCCGGCGCCTGGACGCCCGCGCCGCCGCCGCGCTGCTCGGCCCCGACCGCGCGAAGGAGCTCCAGCGGCGCGTCGACGACCTGGCCGAGAAGCGCGCCAGCGTCGTGGACGCCGCCGACATCGAGCGACGCCGCATCGAGCGGGACCTGCACGACGGCGCCCAGCAGCGGCTCGTCTCCCTCGCGCTCAACCTCGGGCTGGCGCGCGAGACGCTCACCGGCGTCCCGGACGAGGCCATGCGCGTGATCGTGGAGGCGCACGAGGAGGCCAAGGCGGCGCTGACCGAGCTGCGCGACCTGATCCGCGGCCTGCACCCGGCCGTGCTGGAGGACCGCGGACTGGACGCCGCCCTGTCCGGCGTCGCCGCGCGGGTGCCGCTGCCCGTCCGGCTCCGTGTCGACATCGAGCCGCGCGCCTCCTCCACCGTCGAGGCCGTCGCCTACTTCGTCGTCTCCGAGGCCCTCACCAACGTGGTCAAGCACGCGCGCGCGAACGAGGTGGACGTCCGCGTCGCCCGCCGCGGCGACGTGCTGCGGGTGACCGTCCGCGACGACGGCGCGGGCGGCGCCGACCCGTCCGCCGGGACCGGCCTGACCGGGCTCGCGCGCCGCGTCCGGTCCGTGGACGGTACGTTCCGGATCACCAGCCCCGCGGGGGGCCCGACGACCGTCACCGTGGAGTTGCCGTGCGCATTGTGATCGCCGAGGACTCGGTCCTGCTGCGGGCCGGGCTGATCAAGGTCCTGGAGACCTCCGGGTTCGAGGTCGCCGCGGCCGTCGGCGAGGCCGAGGGGCTGCTGGCCGCCGTGCGCGAGCACCGCCCCGACGCGGCGATCGTGGACGTCCGGATGCCGCCCGGCTTCACCGACGAGGGCGTCCGCGCGGCGCTGGTGATGCGGCGCGAGACGCCCGAGACCGCGGTGCTGCTGCTGTCGCAGTACGTCGAGGAGCGGTATGCGGCGGACCTGCTGTCGACCAGCACCAGCGGGATCGGCTACCTGCTCAAGGATCGCGTCGCGGACGTCTCGGGGTTCCTGGACGCGCTGCGCAGGGTCGCCTCCGGCGGCACCGCCCTGGACCCGGAGGTCGTCTCGCAGCTGCTGCTGCGCCGGCACCGCGACCCGCTCGACCGGCTCACCCCGCGGGAGAAGGAGGTGCTCGCCCTCATGGCCGAGGGGCGCTCCAACGCGGGCATCGCCGCGGCGCTGGTGGTGAGCGAGAGCGCGGTCGCCAAGCACATCAACGGCATCTTCGCCAAGCTCGATCTCCCGTACGCCGAGGGCGACCACCGCCGCGTCCTCGCCGTGCTGCGCTTCCTGGGCGGCGAGGGGTGACGGCCTCGGCCGCCCCGGACCGGCCGCGCCGCCGCGGCGTCTGGATCGCGCTGGCGATCGCGACGGCGCTGGTCGTGGCCGCGCCGATCGGCCTCACGGCGTTCGGCCGGGCCGTCAAGCGGACGGCGACGTCCATGACCCCCTACTCGCGGCCGGTCCGGGAGGTGCGGCTGGACGTGGGCAACGCCGAGATCTCGGTCGGTCCGGGGTCGGACGGCGGGGCGCGCGTCTACAAGGACCTCCACTGGGGGCTGAGCAAGCCCGAGTTCACCGAGTCGCTGGTGGACGACGTCCTGTTCGTCACCTTCCGCTGCCCGGGACCCGACCGGCTGGGCGTCGGGTGCGGGGCGGACATCGACGTCCAGGTCCCGGCCGCGGCGCGCGTGTCGGCGGTCTCCGGCTCCGGGAGCATCGACGTGCGCGGGGTGACCGGCGACCTCGACCTGCGGACCGGGTCCGGGGAGATCGACGTGACCGGGGCGGGCGGGCGGCTGCGGCTGCTGGCGCGATCCGGAACGATCAAGGGCCGCGCGCTCGCCTCGGCGAAGACCCAGGCCGACGTGTCGTCGGGCACCCTCGACCTCCGCTACGCCGAGCCGCCGGGCTCGGTCGACGCCTCCGCGGGCTCGGGCACCGTGAAGATCATCGTTCCGCCGGGCTCGCGCTATCGGGTCGCCGGGTGGACGGGCGCGGGCGGCGCCCATCTCAACCCGGCCGTCTACGACGACCGCTCGCCGCGCCGGATCTCCGTCCGCAGCGGTTCGGGCGAGACCTGGGTCGACTACCGCGATGACTAGGGCGAACGCGACGATCCGGAGCGATGAGCATCACACCGGACGGATTTGCGTCATCGGTGTGCGGCCGGTTAACTGCTGACATGCCTTCCGTACGCCCGTGCCGTGAGCACCGCCCGCCGATGCGGCGGGCCATGCGGCGTACGTGTTGCCGGCGAATGTGTGACCGCTGAGGGCCCCCGCCTGAGACTCGCGCCCCGAAGCGAGCGAACTCCGACCCCCTGAGTCGCGCATGTTCTTCCAACGCCACCTGCTGAGCCACGCGCCGTACCCGCCCGGTCGCTCCTGACCCGCGCGGCGCCGCCTCCGCGCGTCCTCTGACGCCGGCGCGTCCCGATCGCCGACCCGTCCCGAACGCCGCCGCCCGTCCGGCGGCCCCCGTCCGCATGGGTGATTCCCTGTGATTCAGATCGAAAAACTTCGTAAGGTCTACCGCGGCCGCGGCCGCGAGGTGACCGCCGTCGACGGCGTCGACCTGACCGTCGCCGAGGGCGAGGTCTTCGGCGTGCTCGGCCGCAGCGGCGCCGGAAAGAGCACCCTGCTGCGCTGCGTCAACCTGCTGGAGCGCCCGGACGAGGGCCGCGTGGTGGTCGGCGGCCGGGACCTGCTCGCGCTGCGCGGCGGGGAGCTGCGCCGGGCGCGCCAGGGCATCGGCATGATCCACCAGCATTTCGGCCTGCTCGGCAGCAGGACCGTCGCCGGGAACGTCGCGTTCCCGCTGGAGGTCATGGGCGTCCCGCGGGCCGAGCGGGCCGGGCGCGTCGCCGAGCTGCTGGACCTCGTCGGGCTCACCGAGCACGCGAAGGCCCACCCCGCGCAGATCTCCGGCGGGCAGAAGCAGCGCGTCGGCATCGCCCGGGCGCTCGCGGGACGGCCGAAGGTGCTGCTGTCGGACGAGGCGACCTCGGCGCTCGACCCCGAGACGACCGCCTCGATCCTGGAGCTGCTGCGCGACCTCAACCGCCGGCTCGGCCTCACGATCCTGCTCATCACCCACGAGATGGAGGTGGTGAAGCGCATCTGCGACTCGGCCGCGGTCATGCGCGAGGGCCGGTTCACCGAGTCGGGGCCGGTGCCCGCGCTGCTCGCCCGTCCGGGCTCGGAGCTGGCGCGCGGCCTGTTCCCGCTGCCCGCCGCCGAGCCCCGCGAGGGCAGGACGCTGGTCGAGGTCACCTTCACCGGCGGCGCGACCGACGAGCCGTTCGTGTCGGCGCTCGCCCGCAAGTACGCGCTGGACGTCAACATCCTCGGCGGCGCGGTGGAGACGGTCGGCGGCGAGCGCGTCGGCCGGCTCCAGCTCGAACTGCCCGGCGACCCTGACGCCAACGCCGCACAGCTGGCGTTCCTGCGCGAGTCCGGCCTCGCCGTGGAGGTCGCGAACGCGGTGCAGGCCACGAACCCCGTGCAGGCCACGAACCCCGTGCAGGAGGACCCCCGATGAGCTGGGACGAGGTCATGCCGCTGCTGTGGCCCGCCACCCGCGAGACCCTCTACATGACCGGCGTCGCGACGCTGTTCACCGCCGTCCTCGGGCTGCTGCTCGGGGTGCTGCTGGTGATCACCGAGCGGGGCGGGCTGCTGCCCGCGCAGCCGGTCAACGCCGTGCTCGGCGTCGTGGTCAACATCGGCCGGTCGCTGCCGTTCCTGATCCTGATGGTGGCGATCATCCCGTTCACCCGGGCGGTCGTCGGCACCAGCATCGGCAACGCCGCCGCGATCGTCCCGCTGACCGTCGGCGCCATCCCGTTCTACGCGCGGCTCGTCGAGATCGCGCTGCGCGAGGTCGACCCGGGCGTCGTCGCCGCGGCGGACGCGATGGGCGCGACCCGGCGCGAGATCGTCGGCAAGGTCCTGCTGCGCGAGGCGCGGCCGGGCCTGGTGTCCGGGCTGACCGTCACCGTCATCGCGCTCATCGGCTACACGGCCATGGCCGGGACGGTCGGCGGCGGCGGGCTCGGCAACCTCGCCGTCGTCTACGGCTACGAGCGCTTCGAGACCAAGGTCATGGTCTCCACCGTGGCGCTGCTGGTCGTCATCGTCCTCATCATCCAGGCGGCGGGGGACCTCGTCGCCCGCCGCCTGACCCACAAGTAGCACCGATCCCACAGAGAAAGGCACTCCTCGTGCTTCGCAGACTCACCGCCGCGCTGGCCTCCGCCGTCCTCCTCGCGGGCCTCACCGCCTGCGGCTCCTCCTCGGCGTCCGACGACCCGGACGCCCCGCTGAAGGTCGCGGTCAACCCCGTCCCGCACGGCGACATCCTCAAGTACGTCAAGGACAATCTGGCGGGCAAGGCCGGGCTCAAGCTGGAGATCGTCACCTTCAGCGACTACCAGCAGCCCAACACCGCGCTGAAGGAGAAGCAGGTCACCGCCAACTACTTCCAGCACGTGCCGTTCATGGAGGAGTTCGAGAAGAAGTCCGGGACGAAGCTGGCGTTCGTCGCGCCCGTGCACCTGGAGCCCCTCGGCGTGTACTCGAAGAAGGTGAAGAGCCTGCAGGCCGTCCCGCAGGGCGCGACCGTCGCCGTGCCGAACGACCCGGCGAACGAGGGCCGCTCGCTGAAGCTGCTCGCCGACAACGGCCTGATCACGCTGAAGCCGGACGCGCCGACCAGCGCGACCGAGCGGGACGTCGCGAGCAACCCCAAGGGCCTGAAGTTCAAGCCGCTCAAGGCCGCGCAGCTGCCCCGCTCGCTGGAGGACGTCGACCTGTCGGTGATCAACGGGAACTACGCGATCGAGGCCGGGCTCGCCCCGAACAGGGACGCGCTCGCCGCCGAGAAGGCCGAGGGCAACCCCTACGCCAACGGCATCGTCACGCTGCCGGAGGACAAGGACGACCCGCGCGTGAAGAAGCTCGTCGAGCTGCTGCAGGGCCCCGAGGTGAAGAAGTTCGTCGAGGACAAGTACAAGGGGTCGGTGCTGATCGCCTCCTGACCCGGCCCCGTCCCAGGCCCGTCTCCGAACCCCGGAAAGCGGCGCGGACTGTCCGTCGGTCCTGATAGGACATGTGCCGACGATCAGGCGAAAGGGACTCATGGCCATTTATCAGCACCTTGAGGAGTACGTCGGCCTGCCGGTGGCCACGTTCAACGAGGACACCGGCACCGAGGAGGAGGACGACGGCCGCGGCGCGGGCACCGACCCCGTCAGCGGGGAGGACTTCCCGCCCGCGGGCGAGGCCGCCTGGTTCGTCGGGACGTCCTTCGACGAGGAGCCGTTCGGCGACGTCTGGGCGCGGTTCCTGGAGACGGTCGACACCACCGAGGTGACGGCGCTCATCATCGGCTACTGGGGCGCGTCCTACGAGCTGGAGAACGTCCCCGACCCGGTGGAGATGCTGACCGGGGCGGCCGCGTCGTTCCCGAAGCTGCGGTCGCTGTTCCTCGGGGACATCACCGGCGAGGAGGCGGAGATCTCCTGGATCGAGCACGGTGACATCACGCCGCTGTTCGCCGCGTTCCCCGACCTGGAGCGGCTGGAGGTGCGCGGTGCGCAGGAGCTCGTCCTCGACCCGGTCAAGAGCGACAAGCTGAAGGTGCTGCGCTTCGAGTCGGGCGGGCTGCCCGCGCGGATCGTCCGCGCCGTCGGCGCGAGCGAGCTGCCCAACCTGGAGCACCTCGACCTGTGGCTCGGCGAGGCGAACTACGGCGGCGACGCCACCGTCGCCGACCTCGCGCCGTTCCTGTCCGGCGAGCGGCTGCCGGCGCTGCGCCACCTCGGCCTGGAGGACAGCGAGATCCAGGACGAGGTCGCGGCGGCGGTCGCCGGCGCGCCGGTCGTCGCCCGGCTGGAGTCGCTCAGCCTGGCCATGGGCATCCTGACCGACCGGGGCGCCGAGGCGCTGCTGGCCGGCCAGCCGCTCACCCACCTGCGCAAGCTGGACCTGCACCACCACTTCCTGTCCGACGCGATGATCGAGCGGGTGCGGGCGGCGCTGCCCGGCGTCGAGGTCGACCTGGACGACCAGGAGAAGCCGGACGGCGACTGGCACTACATCGCGGTGTCCGAATGATCCAGCAACGTCTGTCCACTTTCGCGGGGCTGCCCGTCCACACCTTCGACGGCGAGCCGGACGGCCCGCTGCCGGAGCCGGGCGAGGTGGCCTGGGGCGTCTACCACCACGTCCACGACAACGGCGTCTGGGGCGCGGAGGTCCCCGAGAACCTCGACCTCCTCCTGAAGACGGTCGACACCACCCGGGTCACCCATCTCGTGATCGGCTTCTGGGGGTTCTCCCGCGAGGAGTTCGACCCGGTGCAGTGGCTGGTGGACAACGCCGGGCGCTTCCCCCGCCTCCGCGCGCTGTTCTTCGGCGACATCCTCGACTGGGAATGCCACATCTCCTGGATCCAGAACGGCGACATCTCGCCGCTGTTCGACGCCTACCCAGGGCTGGAGCACCTCGAGATCCGGGGCGCGGCCGACCTGCGGTTCGAGCCCCTGCGCCACGAGCGGCTGAAGGCGCTGCGGATCGAGTCCGGCGGGCTGCCGGCCGAGGTCGTGCGGGCGGTCGCGGGCGGCGACCTGCCCGCACTGGAGCACCTGGACCTGTGGATCGGTTCGGAGCAGCACGGCGGGTCGTCCTCGGCCGAGGACTTCGCGCCCTTCCTCACCGGCGAGCGGTTCCCGTCCCTGAAGCACCTCGGCCTGGAGAACGGCCCCTTCCAGGACGAGCTGGCGGAGGCCCTGGCGAGCGCGCCGCTCGTCGCCCGGCTGGAGTCGCTCAGCCTGGCCATGGGGATGCTGTCCGACCGGGGAGCGGAGGCCCTGCTCGCCGGGCAGCCCCTCACCCACCTGCGCAGCCTCGATCTGCACCACGCCTTCCTGAGCGAGCCGATGGCCGAGCGGCTCCGTGCGGCGCTGCCGGGCGTCGACCTCGATCTCACCGACGCGCTGGGCGAGCCCGCGTGGCGGGAACAGGAATGGCTCTTCAGCGATTCCTACATCGCGGTGTCGGAATGACGCTCGCCCTGGTCGGCACGCCCGGCGACCGGCGTCCCGCGCTGTTCGCCGAGGCGTGCCGGTCCGCCGGGCTGCCCGAGCCCCGCCTCGTCCCCTGGACGGACGTGCTGCGCGGCCTCCCGCTCACCTTCGGGGCGGGTGAACTGGTCCGCGTCGACTCGCCGGGTGAGGATGCCGAGGCCGACGCGCTGCTGCGCGGCCCCGGCGCGCCCGAGCGGGTCGGCGGCGGGGCGCGTTGGTACCGGACGTTCACCGCGGCGCTGCGGCGGCTGTCCTCGGAGGCGTCGGCGTCCGGCGCCCGGGTCCTCGGCGACGTCGAGGAGACCGCGGTCATGTTCGACAAGCGGCTGACCCACGCCCGCCTGCTCTCCGCGGACGTCCCCGTCCCGGTCGCCCTGCCAGAGGTCGACGGGTACGCGGCACTCCGCTCCCGGATGGACGAGGCGGGCGAGCGGCGGGTGTTCGTGAAGCCGGCGCACGGCTCGTCCGCCTCCGGGGTGGTCGCGCTCCAGACCGCGCCGGGCCGCGTGCGGGCCGTGACGTCGGCGTCGCTGACCGGCGGCCGCCTGGTCAACTCGCTGCGCGTCCGCTCCTACGAGACCGAGGAGGATGTCGCGGCGCTGATCGACCTGCTCGCGCCGGACGGCCTGCACGTCGAGCGGTGGCTGCCCAAGGCGGCGCTCGGCGGGCGCGTGTTCGACCTGCGCGTCGTCGTCACCGGCGGCGAGCCCACGCACGCGGTCGTCCGCACCAGCCGGACCCCGATGACGAACCTGCACCTGGGCGGCGCCAGGGGAGACCTGGAAGCGGTGCGGCGCGCGCTCGGGGAGGACGGCTGGAGACGGGCCCTGGACGTGTGCGCGCGGGCCGCCGCCTGTTTCCCGGGCAGCCCGATGGTCGGCGTCGACCTGCTTGTGGGGTTCGGACTGAAGCGGTTCGCGGTGTGCGAGGTGAACGCCTTCGGCGATCTGCTCCCCGGGCTGACCGGCCTGCCGGGAAGCTCCGCCGAGGGCCTGGACACCTACGGCGCCCAGGTCAGGACGCTGGTGCAGGCATGCACGACATGAACGGCATCATCGGCAGCCACGATGTGCTGCTGGTGACCCTCGACACCCTGCGCTATGACGTGGCCGCCGAACTGGCCGCGGCGGGGGAGACCCCCACGCTCACCGGGCTGCTCCCAGAAGGCCGCTGGGAGCGCCGCCACACGCCCGGCAGTTTCACCTACGCCGCGCACGCGGCGATGCTGGCCGGCTTCCTGCCGACGCCCGCGTCGCCCGGCCCGCATCCGCGCCTGTTCGCCGGCGCCTTCCCGGGCAGCGAGACCACCGCCCCCGGCACGTGGACGTTCGACGCCGCCGACCTGCCGACGGGCCTTGCGTCCGCCGGCTACCACACGGCCTGCGTAGGCGGCGTCGGGTTCTTCAACAAGCTGACACCGCTCGGGTCGGCGTTGCCGTCCCTCTTCGCCGAGAGCCACTGGGAGCGCGGGTTCGGCGTGACCGACCCGGAGTCGCTGCCCAACCAGATCGACCGGATCGCCGAGATCGTGGCGCGGCTGCCCGCCGAACGGCGCCTGTTCCTGCTGCTCAACGTCGCGTCCCTGCACCAGCCCAACTGGTTCTACCTGGACGGCGCCACGAGCTCGAACGGGGACACCCGTGCGAGCCACGCCGCCGCCCTCCGGCATGTGGACGCGCACATGGGCAGGTTGTTCGGACTGATGCGCCGGCCGTGCTTCGTCATCGTCTGCTCCGACCACGGAACGGCGTACGGCGAGGACGGCCACACCGGCCACCGCATCGGCCATGAAGTCGTCTGGACCGTTCCGTACGGGGAGTTCGTTCTGTCGTGAATCCATACCAGGCGTACGTGTACGCCTACCCGCACAAGACCGCCTACCGTCCGCTGCGACCGGCGCCCGGGCTGCGCGACGTATGGGCGGGGGAGTCGCTCGACGCGCTCTTCCTGTACCTGCACGTCCCCTTCTGCGAGATGCGGTGCGGCTTCTGCAACCTCTTCACCCGCACCGGCGCGCCCGAGGAGCTGACCGGCGCCTACCTGGACGCGCTCGACCGCCAGGCGACCGCCGTCCTGGACGCCCTGGAAGGCGCCGCCTTCGCCACCGCGGCCTTCGGCGGAGGGACGCCGACCTACTTCACCGCGTCCGAGCTGGAACGGCTCTGCGGCATCGCCGGGCGGTTCCCCGGGTTCGGGTCGATCCCGCTGGGCGTGGAGACGTCCCCGGCGACCGCTACCACCGACCGGCTGACCGTCCTCGCCGAACACGGCACCACCCGCGTCTCCATCGGTGTGCAGAGCTTCCTGGACGAGGAGGCGCGCGCGGCCGTCCGGCCGCAGAAGCGCGCCGAAGTGGAGGCCGCGCTGGACCGCATCCGCGCCGTGGGGTTCCCGATCCTCAACATCGACCTCATCTACGGCATCGACGGCCAGACACCCGCGACGTGGCTGCACTCCTTGAACGCCGCCCTCACATGGCGTCCGGAGGAGATCTACCTGTACCCGCTCTACGTCCGCCCGCTGACCGGCCTCGGACGCCGCGCCCAGGACTGGGACGACCAGCGCCTCACCCTCTACAGGCTCGGCCGCGACCACCTTCTCGGAGAAGGCTACGAGCAGGTGTCGATGCGGATGTTCCGGCTGCCGTCATCAGGCGCGGGCGGCACGGAGTACTGCTGCCAGACCGACGGCATGGTCGGCCTGGGCTGCGGAGCACGCTCCTACACCTCCCGCCTCCACTACTCCTTCGAGTACGCGGTCGGAGCCGGGCAGGTCCGGTCCATCATCGACGACTACGTGCGCGAGACCGACTTCACCACCGCCCGCGTCGGATTCACCCTGGACGACGACGAACGCCGCCGGCGGCATCTCGTCCAGTCCCTTCTGCAAGCGGCCGGCGTCGACCTGCGCGCCTACCGCGCGCGCTTCGGGAGCGACCCGATGGACGACTTTCCCGCTGACCTGAAGCCGTTCGCCGAACGTGGATGGCTGGAGGCCTCCGAAGACGTCCTCCGGTTGACCCCCGAAGGGCTCGCCTACTCCGACGCCATCGGCCCGGCGCTCTTCTCCTCGCGCGTGCAGGCGCTGATGGCGTCCTACGAGGCGCGGTGATGGACCATCTGACGATCCTCTACCGGGGGCCGCTCGCCAGCTGCGACTACGACTGCCCGTACTGCCCGTTCGCCAAGCGCCGCGACACCCCGGAACAGCTCCGCGCCGACCGCGCCGCGCTCGAACGCTTCACGGAGTGGGTGTCGCGCTGCGACCATCGCGTCTCGGTCCTCTTCACGCCGTGGGGCGAGGGGCTCGTCCGCTCCTGGTACCGGCGCGCCCTGACCGACCTCAGCCGCCTTCCCCATGTGGACCGGGTCGCGATCCAGACGAACCTCAGCCACCGCGTGTCCTGGACGGCCGACGCCGACCTCACACGGCTGGCGCTGTGGGCGACCTACCACCCCGGCCAGGTCCCCTACGAGCGGTTCTTGGGCAAATGCCATGACCTGGCGGAGCGGGGGGTCCGTTTCAGCGTCGGCATCGTCGGCCAGCCGGAGCACCTCGACGCCGCCCGCCGCCTCCGGGCCGGCCTTCCCGCCGGCACGTATCTCTGGGTCAACGCGGCCGAGGGGCGCACCTACGACGACGCCGAGGCCGCCTCCTGGACCGAGATCGACCCGCTGTTCCCCGTGAGCCGCCACCCGCACGCCAGCCGCGGCCTTCCCTGCCGGACGGGGGACACGGTCGTATCGGTGGACGGCGACGGCACGGTGCGCCGCTGCCACTTCGTCCCGTCCGTCCTGGGCAACCTCTACGACGGCTCGTTCCGCGCCGCCCTGGCGCCCCGTCCGTGCCCTCTCGACACGTGCGACTGCCACATCGGCTACGTGCACCTCGAACCCCTCGGCCTCTACGACACCTTCGCCGGCGGCATCCTCGAACGAATCCCCGCCCTGTTCGACCAGCCCTGAGCGTTGCGCCGCCGTTCAGCGGCCCCGACCCGAATCCTGGTGTTGCCCGCTCTGCCCATCCGGGCCGCCGGCGTAGCGGCCGGAGAGTTCGGCGCCGATCCGGGCGAGTTCGCGCTGGACGGCGCACGGCTCTATGACGTCGAGCAGCGTGCCCCAGCCGGCGAGGTGGCGGGCGATGTCCAGGGGGGTCGGGGCGGCGAGGCGGACCCGGACGCGCCCGTCGCCCGCCTCGCCGTCGGTGTGGCAATGCCGCCCGAACTGGTCGCGCAGCACGGGCACGAACCGCTCCTCGACGAGCACGGTGGCCCACGTGCGCGAGCGTCGGCTCTCGATCTCGTCGGCGACCTCCTGCCAGGCGGTGGCGAGGGCGAAGTCGTCGGGGCGTCCGGCGGGAAGGCCGGTCGGCTCGGCCCGGGTGATCGGGTCGACGCGGAAGGTCCGCCGTCCTTGCCCGGTGCCGGCCAGCAGGTACCAGACGTCGTCCTTGTCGATCAGGCCCCACGGGTCGACCAGCCGTTCCGTCGGTTCCCGGGTGCGGCCGGCGTAGGTCAGGCGGACCTTGAGGCGGCGGATCACGGCGGTCTGCAGCAGGTCGACCATCGCGGGCCGGGGGCGGTCCTGCTCGCCCCAGCGGACGGGGTCGACGAACATCGCGTCCATGGCGGCCTCGGCATCGGTGCGGAAGGTCCGCGGCAGGGCTCCCATGAGCTTGCGCAGCGCCGCCCTGGCCTCGGGTGAGACGGCGGCGGCGGGGCCGACCAGCAGGAACAGCGCCCGCGCCTCGGCCGCCGTCAGACCGCTGAGGTCGGTGCGGGCGCCGCCGACCAGCTGCCAGCCGCCGCCGCGGCCCGGCTGCGGATAGACGGGGACGCCGGCCGACGCGAGCGCCTCCAGGTCCCGGCGGGCGGTGGCCACCGACACCTGGAGCTCGTCCGCCAGGTCGGCGGCGGTCACGCGGCCGCGGACCTGCAACAGCAGCAGGACGGCGACGAGGCGGTCAGCGCGCATGAACCCGGATTTCCGCAGAAAGTGCTCAGAGGGTGAGCACTTTACCCGGAAGCATGAAGGGCGTCGCCCACCGAGAGGGGAACCACCCGATGATGCATTTCGCGGACGCCGCCGAGTGGGAGGCGTGGCTGGCCGAGCACCACGAGAGCGGGGACGGCGCCTGGCTGAAGATCGCCAAGAAGGGGTCGGGCGCCGCCTCCGTCACGATCACGCAGGCGCTGGAGATCGCGCTGTGCTTCGGCTGGATCGACAGCCATCGCAGGGCCCACGACGAGCGCTTCTACCTGCAGCGGTACTCGCGCCGCCGCAAGGGGGGCTCCTGGTCGCGCAAGAACGTCGAGCGTGTGGAGGCGCTGACCGCGGCCGGGCGGATGCGCCCGCCCGGCCTGGCCGAAGTCGCCGCCGCCCAGGCGGACGGCCGCTGGGCGGCCGCCTACACCGCCCAGCACGAGGCCACCGTCCCGCCCGACCTGGCGGCCGCGCTCGCGACCTGCCCGCAGGCCGCCGCCCGCTTCGAGGCGCTCGACAGGACCACCCGCTACCTGGTGATCCTCCCGCTGCTCAAGGCCCGGACCCCGGCCGGGCGCGCCGCCCGCCTGAAGAGGGCGCTCTCCGAGCTGCTGGATCGATGAGACGGATCGCCGGAACCCGGGGCGCAGACCCGTGCGGGGCGAGCGCACCAGGCTTCCCTCTGCCGGGCGGGCGGCCCGCCGCGTGTCGTCGCCGGACCCCGCACATGCCTCCACCCGGCGTGACGCCGGGCGGCCGGCGGCATGACCGGCGGGCGTGGTCACGCCCGCCGTCACCTCGCGAGCCAGCGGCGATGCGGGAGGGCGGTTCCCACCGGCATCTGGTCGGAACCGCCCGCCGGACTCAGGTCTGCTTCTCGGGGTGGTAGTCGGCCTCGTCGACGCCGAACGTCCACGCGACGCCCGCGCGCGCCGTGCGGGTGTCCGGCGGGACGCGCAGGTAGTAGGTGCGGTGGGTCCCGTCCGGTTCGGGGGTGGAGTTGACCACCTCCACCATGACCACCGGCTCGTCGCCCGGCAGCTCGATCGACCACAGGACGCCCGTCTCGTCCCGGTGCAGGGGGCGAGCACCGGTCTCGGCCAGGTACCGGTCGTAGCCGAAGACCTCCAGCATCACGCGGCGCAGCTCGGCGTTCTGCTCGGAGGAGATGCGGTCGGGCGTCAGGTTCTTCAGCGACGCGACGAAGCCCGACGGGATCGGCATGCCGCGCCAGGCGTGCAGCGCGAACCCGTCCGGGTAGGCGAGGGCGGGGCCGTCCCCGCGGTGCAGCCGCCCGGGCTCGTCGCGGTACAGCTCGCTCGGCCGCTCCGACAGGATCGCCAGCCGCTCGTAGGGCCACCACCAGCCGGCCGACCGGGCGACCTCCGCCAGCCCGGCCAGCGGGCCGTCGAGGCGTCCGAGCGACTCGAACAACGCCAGCCACGGCGCGTCGTGCTGGCCCAGGACGGCGTCGAGCGTGGCCGCGCGCAGCAGCGACTCGGCCTCGCGCTTCTCCGGGGTCGACCGCCTTCTCCGCGCACCGGGGGACCGGCCGGTCGCCTGCTCGCCGCACGCTCCGCGTACGCGCGTGACCAGTGCCTGCACCTGGTCCCACAGGAGCCCGCCGGTGTCGGCCCACGTGCGCGGCCACTGCTCCGGCCCCTGTTCGGAACAGGCCTCCGCGCGTTCGGCCTCCCAGGGGCGGGTGCGCACGTCCGTGAGGACGCTCGGCCCCGCCTCGGCGTCACCGAGGTCGGCGCGGGCCTGTCCGACGAGATCGTCCAGCCCCGCCTTCTCCAGCGCCTCGCCGTGCCCGGCGATCACGTCGGCCACGACGGTGCCGCGGGCGGGGGAGGGCACCCACAGGTATCGCTCCGGGGGCCTCAGCCCGGCGGAGGCGTAGGCGGCCGCTACTCCCGCCTCGGCGCGGGCGCGGTCGGCGGGACCGGTGGCGAACGCCGCCGCCTGCCAGTCGCCGACCACGAAATGGGTCTCGCGTACCGTTCCGGTGAGCATCCCGCCCCCTCAGTCGGCCACGACGCGGACGGAACCGGGCACGTACTCGCGCTGGCGGATCACCCGGTACCAGCCCTTGGGCAGGGTGATCGCCGCGTGCTCCTCGTGCACCAGGCGCCCGCCGGACGGCAGGTGCAGGTGGTCCGGCACGAGCGGGTCGGGGGTGCGCAGCAGCGTGCCGGGCGCGGCCAGCGCGTGCGCGTGCCCGGTGGCCTCGCCGAGGGCGAGCACCATGCGGCCCCGGCCATCGCGCGGGGACGGCGGCAGCTCGCGGACGGACTGCGGAACCGTCTCCTCGGGCACGGGCAGGATCAGGACGTCTCCCTGTCGGTACATGCGGCGAACGTAACGCCCGCCACCGACAGAACCCGGCCCCCCGACGAGAGCGGCGGGGGTCAGAAGCCGCGGGTCCGGCGGGCGGCGGGGCGGGCCCAGCGGCCGGACGCGCTCAGGCCGACGTGCTGGAACGCGCGGACGAGTTCGCCGCCGAGGTTCACGCCGGCGCCGAGGGCGAGCGCCACGGACACCGCCCCGATGAGGCTGAGCACGCCCGCCTGCGGCGAACCGGTGTTGAGCTCGACCATGCCCCGGTAGAGCGCCGTCCCGGGCAGCAGCGGGCCGATGGCGGGCACCACGAACGGCATGACGGGCTCCCCGTGCCTGCGGGCGAGCCAGCTCGCCATCACGCCCACGATGGTGGCGGCCACGGCGGCGGCCAGCACCGGTGGAACGTGCCATCCGCGGGCCAGAACGAAGAGCACCCAGATCAGCGCGCCGCCGAGGGCGACGGTGGTCAGCACGTCCCGCGGCGCGGCCAGGGACACCGCGAACGTCAGCGAGATGGCGGCGGCGGCGATGACGGCGACGGGCTCCAGGCTCGCCGACGGGGTGGGCAGGTGCCGGACGTCGATCGGCACGCCCATGCTGACCCCGACGTACACCACGGCGCCCAGCCCGGCGACGATCGCCGCGATCATGAAGAAGACCTCCAGCACCCGCGCCCCGGCGCTCACGAGGTCGCCGGTGATGCCGTCCTGGATGCTCGCCACCAGTGGACGTCCCGGAAGCAGCGCCAGGATCGAGCCGGTGACGATCGTGGCGGCCTGGCCGGGGTTGCCCAGCGCCACCACCCCCGCGGCCGCCCCCGCGCCGATCGCGGCGGCCACCGTGAGCTGGAAGAACTCCGCGATGCCGCGGCGCGCCAGCGCGGCGGCCGTGCGGTCGCCCAGCATCGTGGCGACGAACGCGGTGGTCGCCACCAGCGGTCCGCCGCCGGACAGCACGCTGCCCGAGGCGGCGATGAGCCCGAGGGACACCACCAGCAGCCAGGTCGGGTACGGGGGGCCGCCTCTTTTGATCTCCGCGAGCCGCTTGTGGGCCTCGTCCAGTTCGAGCATGCCGATGGACGCGTCCTGGACGAGCTGGTGCAGCGCGGTGAGCCGCCAGTAGGCCGGGGTCCGCCGCCGGATGGAACGCGCGCTGGTCATCGGCGCCGCGCCCCCTCCCGGGTGCGCCGAGACGAGGATGCTCGTCAGCGTGACCTGCACCTCGCATCGGGGGAGTTCGTAGGCCACGCCGAGGCCGAGCATGGCCTCGTTCACGCGCTCGGTGGTCTCGCCGCTGGCCAGGAGGAGCTCGCCCACCCGCAGGACGAGGTCGATGGCCCGCGGGTCGACGATCTCACCGGGCTCGTCTTCTGGCGGTTCCGGGGGCGACCCGTCCATGAGGACCTGCCATGTCCGCCGCAAGCGTTCAGCCGCGCCCATACCCCCGCCGATGTCCCTTCCCGCCCATGAACCGATCTTGACTGGCAGGCTACCCACCAGCCAGGTGTCCCCAATCCGTGGCCTACGTCCCACCCTCCGCAGAGGTCGACCGCCCGCGCGCGCTCCAGGGTGTTGGTTCCCCGATCGGTGAGCACGACCCGCACGGTTCCGCGCTCGCCGGCGTCACCGCGCGGACGCCGGACGCCGGACGCCGGACGCCGGACGCCGGACGCCGGACGCCGGACGCCGGCGCCGTCCCGGGGACGGCCGCTGTTTTCCACAGAGCGCGATTCTGGTGTGGTGTGCTCCGAAGCACTGGTAGCAAGGACGCATGAGTTCTTCGGACGGTCTGCGCGACGAGGCCGAGCGGTGCCTGCGCGCCCTCGCCGGTGACCACGCGCGCCTGCGCGACGACCAGTGGACGGCGATCAGCGCGCTCGTCGTCGAGCGGCGGCGCGCCCTCGTCGTCCAGCGGACGGGCTGGGGCAAGTCCGCCGTCTACTTCGTGGCGACCAGGCTGCTGCGCGAGCGCGGCGCCGGCCCGACCGTGATCGTCTCGCCGCTGCTGGCGCTGATGCGCAACCAGATCGACGCCGCCGAGCGGGCGGGCATCCGCGCCCGCACGATCAACTCCTCCAACACCGGCGACTGGGACCAGGTCTTCGCCGAGGTGGAGGAGGGCGCGGTCGACGTCCTGCTGGTGAGCCCCGAGCGGCTCAACAACCCCGACTTCCGCGATCTCGTCCTCCCCAAGCTCGCCGCGGGCGCCGGGCTGGTCGTGGTCGACGAGGCGCACTGCATCTCCGACTGGGGCCACGACTTCCGCCCCGACTACCGGCGGCTGCGCACCCTGCTGGCAGAGCTGCCGCCCGGCATCCCGGTCCTCGCCACCACCGCGACGGCCAACGCCCGCGTCACCAAGGACGTCGCCGAGCAGCTCGCGGGCGACGACGCGCTGGTCCTGCGCGGCCCCCTCGAACGCGACTCGCTGCACCTCGCCGTGGTGAGCCTCCCCACCGCCGAGCAGCGCATCGCCTGGCTGGGCGAGCACCTCGGCGACCTCCCGGGCAGCGGCATCATCTACACCCTCACGGTCGCGGCGGCCCACGAGATCACCGGGTGGCTCCGCGACCGCGGCTACGAGGTGGCCGCCTACTCGGGCCAGACCGAGCAGGCCGAGCGCCTCCAGGCCGAGCGCGACCTCCACGACAACAAGCTCAAGGCCCTCGTCGCCACCAGCGCCCTCGGCATGGGCTTCGACAAGCCCGACCTCGGCTTCATCGTCCACGTGGGCGCCCCGCAGTCCCCGGTGGCCTACTACCAGCAGATCGGACGCGCCGGCCGCGGCGTCGACCGCGCCGAGGTGATCCTTCTGCCCGGCCGGGAGGACCGCGACATCTGGGCCTACTTCGCGAGCCTCGCCTTCCCTCCGGAGCCCATCGTCCGCAGCACGCTGGACGTGCTGGACTCCGCCGACCGGCCGCTCTCCACCACGGCCCTGGAACCGCTGGTCGACCTCAACCGGGCCCGCCTGGAGATGATGCTCAAGGTGCTCGACGTGGACGGCGCCGCCCGCCGCGTCAAGGGCGGCTGGACGTCCACCGGCGAGCCCTGGTCGTACGACCGCGAGCGCTACGAGCGCGTCACCGCCGAACGCCGCCGCGAGCAGCAGGCGATGCTCGACTACATCGCGGCCTCCGGCTGCCGCGAGGAGTTCCTGCGCCGCCAGCTGGACGACCCCGACGCGGCCCCCTGCGGCCGCTGCGACAACTGCACCGGCCGCCACTGGTCCACCGACGTCACCCGGGAGAGCGCGGACCGGGCCCGCGACCGCCTGCACCGGCCCGGCGTCGACATCGCCCCCCGCCGCATGTGGCCGACCGGCGTCAAGGACGACCTGGGCGTCTCCGGCCGCATCAAGCCCGAGCTCCAGGCCGAGACGGGCCGGGCGCTCGGCCGCCTCACCGACATCGGCTGGGGCAACCGCCTGCGCGACCTGTTCGCCGCCGGCGACACCGACGTCCCCGCCGACCTGGTGGACGCCGTCGTGCAGGTCCTCGCCGCCTGGGACTGGGCGGCCCGCCCCACCGGCGTCGTCACCGTCGGCTCCCGTTCCCGCCCCCGCCTGGTCGCGACGTTCGGGCAGCGCATCGCACAGATCGGCCGCCTGCCCTACCTGGGCGAACTGGTCCCCGTCGGCGAGCCCGTGCCGCGCCGGCACAACAGCGCCCAGCGCCTCCGTTCCGTCTGGCACACCCTGACCGTCCCCACCGATCTGGCGGAGGCCCTGGCCGACAACCCCGGCCACATCCTCCTGGTGGATGACCGCATAGAGACCGGCTGGACGATGACCGTGGCCACCCGCCTCCTGAAGGAGTCCGGCGCCCGCTCGACCCTCCCCCTGGCCCTGGCCACCCCCACCTAGGCTGTGTTTCAAAGTCCCGGCCCACTTCGCTCGCCTGGCGGCTCGCTCCGTGACCGGGCCTGGGCGAACGCGGCATCGCTTCGCGATCCGCCCGGCTCCGCTCGCCTCGAGCTTCGCTCCACCGGCCAGCTCACGCGTTCGCGCGGGCGGGCAGGGCCACTTCGAGACGGGCCCTAGACCCCGTGCCGAGGGCCCGCCCGCCTTCCGCCGGCCGTCCGCGGCACCTCATCACCCGACCACCGCCGCTCCGCTTCCCGGCCTGGCAGGGCGGGCGGTGTGTCGAGGGCGTGGCCTGGCGCCGGCCGGCTCGCTGCATCGGGGCCCGCGCGGGCCCCGAAGGCGGCCCGGCGGGGGTGTGCCGCCCGCGCGCCCCCCGGGGCGC
>NZ_JBFARL010000165.1:0-18135 GCF_040674655.1 Actinomadura sp. NPDC049753
CGCCGGGACCGCCCGGAACGCCGGGGCCGCCCTGGCCACCGGGACCGCTCTGGCCACCGGGACCGCCGGAACCCGGCCGGGGCGCGGCGGGCCGCGGACCCGGGCGGGGCCCGGGACGGGCGCCCTGAGAATCGGAACCGCCGCCGGACGAACCCGGACGCGGCGGTGCGGACGGGCGCGGACCCGGCTTCTTGGGCGCGCTCCGTCGGTCGCCCTGCTTGGGGGCGGAAGAAGAATTTGAGAAGGCTTCTGTCAGCCTGCGAACGACCGGCGCCTCAATCGTGGAGGACGCCGACCGTACGAACTCGCCCATTTCCTGGAGCTTGGCCATGACGACCTTGCTCTCTACTCCGAACTCCTTGGCGAGTTCATAAACCCGGACCTTCGCCACTGCACTCCCTACTCGGTCCGGGGGTGCGGCCTCCGGACCGTCGCTAACTTGCCGTACTCATCGCGGCGTGCTCATCGAGCGCTCATAGCAATCTCGACCTGCTTCCGACTAGACGTCGCTTACCATTCGGCCATCCTGCTGCTGCGCGGCAAGGGCCGCAAGTCGCTCCCGCAGCGGACCGGCGTCGAGCGGGCCCTGCAGGCGGAACGCCCGCGGGAACGCCCGACGCCGCTCTGCGAGTGCGAGACACTCCGGATCGGGATGCAGATGCGCACCCCGTCCCGGCAGCCGCCCGCGAGGATCGGGGACGATGACGCCCTCGACCACCACCAGGCGCAGCAAGTCGGACTTGACCGTGCGAACCCGGCAACCCACGCACGTGCGAACAGCGGCCGCCGGGCCACGTCCCATGAGTCTACCGCGCCGAGGCGTCGGCGGGGCCTGTCGCATGTTCTCCTGACGCGGAAGATCCGGATTCGCCGGTTCCGGCGCTGTTCGGGGGCGTCTGTACGGGCTCGGTGTCGGACCGGATGTCGATCCGCCAGCCGGTGAGCCGGGCGGCGAGCCTGGCGTTCTGCCCTTCCTTGCCGATCGCGAGGGACAGCTGGTAGTCGGGCACCACCACCCGGGCGACCCGGGCGTCGGCGTCGACGACCTCGACACTCGAAACGCGCGCCGGGGACAGGGCATTCCCCACGAACTCCGCCGGGTCCTCCGACCAGTCCACGATGTCGATCTTCTCGCCGTGCAGCTCGCCCATCACGTTGCGCACGCGGCTGCCGAGCGGGCCGATGCACGCCCCCTTGGCGTTCACCCCGGACTTGCGCGAGCGAACCGCGATCTTGGTGCGGTGGCCGGCCTCCCGGGCGATCGCCGCGATCTCCACGGTGCCGTCGGCGATCTCCGGGACCTCCAGCGCGAACAGCTTGCGGACGAGGTTCGGGTGGGTGCGCGACAGCTGCACCGACGGGCCGCGGTGGCCCTTGCGGACCTGCACCACGTAGGCGCGCAGCCGCTCGCCGTGCTCGTAGCGCTCGCCGGGCACCTGCTCCTGCGGCGGCAGGACCGCCTCGATCTTGCCGAGGTCGACCAGCACGCTGCGCGGGTCCTTGCCCTGCTGGATGATGCCGCTGACGATGTCGCCCTCGCGGCCCGCGTACTCGCCGAAGGTCAACTCGTCCTCGGCGTCGCGCAGGCGCTGGAGGATCACCTGCTTGGCGGTGGTCGCGGCGATGCGGCCGAACCCCGTCGGGGTGTCGTCGTACTCGCCGACGGCGTTGCCCTCGTCGTCGGTCTCGGTCGCCCACACGGTCACGTGACCGCTCTGCCGGTCCAGCTCGACGCGCGCCTTCGGCGCCGCGCCCTCCGTCCGGTGGTAGGCGATCAAAAGGGCGTCTTCGATGGCCTTGACGGCCACGTCGAGCGAGATGTCCTTCTCGCTCTCCAGGCCCCGAAGGGCGGTCATGTCGATGTCCACGAGGTTCCCCCCTCTAGTCCGGCTCCGCCGGAGAACGCGATTCCTCGGCCGGCGACGAAGGCGCGAACTCCACCTGCACACGGCCGCGCCCCAGCTCGCCGAGGCCGAACCGGCGCCGCACGGTCTCCGGCCCGGCGGTCTTCCCCTTCGAGGAGGACGGCTTCCCGGCCCCTCCGGCGGCCTTCCCGCCGCCGGCTCCCTTGCCCCGGCGCTTCTGGACGACGTCGATCTCCACGGCCTCGTCGTCGGCCGCCACCACGCGGCCCTCGATCTGGCCTCCCTCGGTCAGGGGGGCGACGACCAGCCGGCCGACGGCGCGGCGCCAGTGCCGCGGTTCGGTGAGGGGGCGGTCGACGCCCGGCGAGGTCACCTCCAGCACGTAGGGCGAGGAGCCCATGACGTCGGACCCGTCGAGCAGCTCGGAGGTCGTCTCGCTCAGGCGGGCGATGTCGTCGAGGCCGATCCCGCCGTCGGCGTCGACGACGACCCGGACGAGCCGGCGGCGGCCGGCGGGCCGCACGTCGACCTCCTCCAGGTCGTAACCCGCCTCGGCGATCGCGGGCGCCAGAAGCTCGTTGAGGGCGGCCGCGGCCGCGTCGCGGCTCGGCCGGGCGGCGTCGCGCGGCGGGGCCGCCTCCTCCTGCCGGCCGCGCCTCCCCTGAGCGCGGCCGCCACGGGACTCGACGCTCATGGGGTCCTCCTCCTGTTGTGCGCCTGCGGTCTGTCGTACGCCTGGCGACGGCGGGGCCGCCGCTCGTCCGCCGACACCTCAAGACTATCGACAGCCGGAGACCGCAGCGGTCTTTCCGGCGCCTCTCGGGCGCGGCGGATATGGAATGCTTGAGCTGGCCTGATGGGCGCGTCCGGAGACCGCCGCCGCAGCGGGCCGCCGCCACCTCCGCAACCGGGTGAGGAGACTCCCTTTGCCAGAGGCCGCACCACCGCCGGGGCAGGCGATGTCACGCTCGACGCAGGCGCTGTCACGCCGTGCGCTGCTGGGCCGCGCCGCGCTGCTGGGCGGCGGCGCGGTGCCGGTGCTGCCGTGGATCGCGTCCTGCGCGGCGCAGGCCGCCCCCGCGCCCGAGGACGTGCCGGTGCTGGTGGGCGCGATCGCCGCCGAGCAGAACCTGATCGCCACGTACGAGGCGGCGCGGTCGTCGAACGCCTCCCAGGCCGCGCGGCTCGACCCCGTCCTCGCCCATCACCGCAGGCATCTGGCCGTCCTGAAGCGGCACTACGTCCCGGGCTCGGGGAACCGGGCGGGCGAGGGCGGCGCCGTCCCCTCGCCCGTCGCGGCCTCGGTCCCCGCGGGTGCCGCCGGCCTCGCGGCCCTGCGCGACATGGAGGACCGCGCCGCGCGGGGGCGCATGGCCGACGCCGCCAAGGCCGGTCCTGCGCTCGCGCAGCTGCTGGCCAGCATCGGCGCCTGCGAGGCAGGCCACGCCATGACCGTCAAGGGCGGTGCGCCGCCCGTCCGGTCGAGGTCGGACGCCGAGGCCCTGCAGGCCGCGCTGGCCGCCGAGCACGCGGCCGTCTACGGGTACGGGGTGCTCGGGGCCCGCCTGCGGGGAACGCTCCGGCAGACCGCGAAGGACCTGTGGAACGTGCACCGCGCCCGGCGCGACCAGCTGGTCTCGGTCCTGTCGGTCGCGCCGGTCGCCGCGGCGTCCGCCTACAGGCTGCCCGTCCAGGTCACCTCCGCCCGTGCCGCCGCCCAGCTCGCGGCGGCGCTGGAGAGCGGCCTCGTGCCGGCCTACGTCGGCCTCGCGGGCGTCTCCTCCCCCGACCTGCGCGCCTTCGCCGCCGACAGCGCCCAGCGGGCCTCGGCGTGGGCGGCGCGCTGGCGGTCCAGGTCGGGTGCCGCCGCGCCGCCGGAGGCGTTCCCCGGGCTGCCGTCCGCGGCGCTGTCCCCCCGTCCCGAACCGGGTGAGTGATCTTCGGCACGACGGGAACGAAGGGTCCGTTCGGCGACGTTAGTCCCATCGCGGGATGACTTCGGGGGAGGGAGCCCACGTGACCACGAATCCGCAGACGGCCAGGACGAGCGCCCTCGACGAGCTGCGGGCCGCCTACCACGAGCAGCTGACGCGGCTGGCGGCCGAGCGCGACGCCGCACGGCGCCAGGCGCGCAGGGCGCAGGCGCAGGCGGACGTCGCGCGGGCCGATCTCGCCAGCCTCAAGAGCCGCGTCGCGGAGCTGCTGAACGCCGCCGCGCGGCACCTTCCGGATCTTCCTCCGGTGGAAGGTCCGGACGCGCCGGAGCTGCCCGCCGCCCAGGAGGCGCGGGCGCTGCCCGCCGCCCCGGTCGATCCGGATCCGCAGCCTCCGGCCGAGAGCGGCGAGACGCCCGCGGATCGCGCGGCGCGAGCGGCCTGACCGGGCGGGAACGCCCGTCCGAGGGCCGCGCGGAGGCCGCCGGACGCGTCCGTCACGGCGGCCTTCGCGCCCGGGGTCCAGTAGGGTCCACCAAATGACCGCGTACGGCCTTCTCGTCTCCCCCTCGCACAACCGGGTCTATGCCCAGGCCGCCGCCGACCTGGTCAAGGCGGAACTGGCGGTGTTCAGCGAACGGGCTCTCGGCGGGCGCGTCCGCGACATCGAGGAGACCGCGATCGGCGGCGTCCCCTATGTGACGTTCTCCGCCGACGGGTTGACGGAGCAGGACGTGCGTCTCCTGTCGAACCTCTCGTCGCTCTACGCGCTCTTCCAGATCGAGGGCGACCTGCTCCGCCCGGTCGCGCTCCAGCCGCTCGACCTGTTCGGCAGCGACCTGCTCACCATCCAGAAGTACTCGGGCAAGACGAACGAGTACTTCACGAAGCTGCTGCTGAACGTCACGGCGATGGCGACCGACTCGCCCATGGACCTGATAACCGGGCGCCCCCGCGTCTTCGACCCGATGTGCGGGCGGGGGACGACGCTCAACCAGGCCGTGATGTACGGGCTGGACGCCGCCGGGATGGACATCGACGGCAAGGACTTCGACGCCTACGCGGCCTTCATCAAGACCTGGCTGAAGAACAACCGGGTCAAGCACCAGGCCGAGGTCACCAACGTGCGGCGCGAGAAGGCCGTCCTCGGGCGCCGCCTGCACGTGACGCTCGGCGCGTCCAAGGAGCGCTACAAGAGCGGCGAGACGATGGAGATCACCGTCGTGAACGCCGACTCGCTCGGCGCCGGCAGGTTCTTCCGCCCGGCGTCGTTCGACCTGATCGTGACCGACGCCCCCTACGGCGTCCAGCACGGCAGCCGGCCGAAGGGGGCGCAGCCCGGCCGCAGGGGCGGGCCGCAGCTGTCGCGCAGCCCCGTGGAGCTGCTGACGTCCGCCGTGCCCGAGTGGACGCGGCTGCTGCGTCCGGGCGGCGCCCTCGGCATCTCCTGGAACACCTTCGTCGGCCGCCGCGAGCAGCTCGCCGAGATCCTCGCGGCCAGCGGCCTGGAGGTCCGGGACTCCGACGCCTACCGCGGCTTCCGCCATCGCGTCGACCAGGCCATCTCCCGTGACCTCATCGTGGCCGCCAAGCCGTCAGGCTGAGTGCCACCGCTCCACGTGCGGGAGCAGTTCGTCCAGCTCGTGGATGACGGCGTCGGGCGGTGTGAGGCCCGGGCGCTCGAAGGCGTGGGTGGTCTGGTGCCGGATCTGGACGGCCCGCAGGCCGGCCGCCTTGGCTCCGTGGATGTCGTCGAACGGGCGGTCGCCGACGAAGACGCAGGAGCCCGGGTCGGTGGCGCCGACGGCGTCCATGGCGGCGCGGAACGCCTCGGCGTGCGGCTTCGTCCAGGGGATCTCGCTGGAGTAGACGGCGCCGTCGAGCATGTCGAGGACGTCGTCGCGGGCGAAGACGCGCTCGTGCCACTCGCGGGTCCAGATGGTGTTGGACAGCACGCCGATCCTGATGCCGCGTTCGCGGAGGGCGGTGAACAGGCCGGGGACGGCGGGGTCGGTGTGGGTGTGCGGGGTCCACGTCTCGAAGTGGGTGTCCAGGAGGGCCTCGGTCGGCTCCACCCCGGCCATCGCGAACGCCTCGGCGAGCGTGGCGCTGCGGTGCTCCTCGGTGCCGCGGCGCCCCAGTTCGTCCTCGGCGGCGACGAGGGCCGCGACGGTCTTCTCGACGGCGTCCGGGGGGAGGTGGGCGGCGCAGACGGTGCGCCAGATGTCGGCGAGTTCGAGGTCGTGCCAGGGGGTCAGCGTGCCGCCCCAGTCGAAGATCACAGCTTGTACGCCCATGCCCCGGATCGTAACCATCGGGGCGCGCCGGACGATCACCTTTTCGACGCGGTGGCCGTCCGGAGGGCGCGACCGGGGCCGCCCATGTCCGGTCAAGGGAGCCCTCCATGCGCAGACCCCTGCTCGCCGCCCTGCTGTCCGCCGTCCTCGTGGGCACGGCGGTCCCGGCGGCGGCCGATCCGATCCCCGACGGCCCCGGCAGGGGGTTCGTCCCGGCCTACGTCGGAGCGCCCGCCGCCCCGGCGCCTCTGGCGGGGCGGCCCGTCCCGGCCAACCCGCACCAGGGGCCGGTGGGGACGTCGTCCATGCACGCCGACAGTTACGCCTCCGACACCTATCCGTTCATGGGACCGCTCGGCCGCGATCCGCAGGTGCTCTCCGAGGCCAAGGGCGGCGGGCTGCCGGGGCTGTGCTCGACGGTGACGTTCGCCCGCCGGACGGGGCTGATCGTCGCGCAGTGCACCCGCGGGCAGAACCTCACGCTGCGGCTGATCGACCCGAGGACGCTGAAGGATCTCGCGACCTACGAACTGCCGCCCAGGCCGTCCACCGTCCAGGCGGTGTTCTCGCTGAACCTCGACACGGTGTTCACCGACACCTCGGGCGGGGCGTACTACTACCTGGACCCGCAGGACCGCGCGGTCCTGGCGGACTCCTCCTTCCATCTGCGCCGTTTCGCGCACGAGAAGGGCCCGGACGGCCACTGGCGCTTCACGGTCACCGACGACTGGGACCTCGGCGGCCACCTCCCCCACGACTGCGCCACCTGGACGAACCCGTGGCCGAAGGGGGAGTGCGACCCCGTCACCGCGGTCGGGCCCGACTGGAACGGCCTGATCTGGTGGATCACGAGGGGCGGCCGCGTCGGCACGGTGGATCCCGGGTCCGGGGCCGTCCGGATGACGCGGCTGGCGGGCGAGGGCGTCCAGAACTCGTTCGCGGCCGCGGAGAACGGCGTCTCGGTCGTGTCCGACCACGCGCTCTACCGGATGCGGGCCGGCGTGGACGGGACCCCGGAGATCGTCTGGCGGCAGCCGTACGACCGGGGCAGCGGGCGCAAGCCCGGGCAGATCGACCAGGGGTCCGGGACGACCCCCACGTTCTTCGGCGACGGCTACGTGGCCGTCACCGACAACGCCGACGACCGCATGCACGTGATCGTCCGCCGCGCGGACGACGGTGGGCTCGTCTGCCAGGTCCCGGTGTTCGGAAGCGGGGCGAGCGCGACGGACAACTCGCTCATCGGCTACGGCCGCAGCCTGTTCGTCGAGAACAACTACGGCTACCGCAACTTCTTCGACCTGCCGCCGGGCGGGTCGTCGGTGGGCGGGGTCAGCCGCGTGGACGTGAAACCGGACGGGACGGGCTGCGAGACGGTCTGGACGAGCGCGGAGCGCTCCCCGTCCACCGTCTCCAAGGTCTCCGTGCCCGCGGGGCTGCTCTACCTCTACACGAAGGAGCCGCGCAGGGACCTCATCGACGCCTGGTACCTGACCGCGGTGGACGTCCACACGGGCCGGACGGCCTACAAGGTGCTCACCGGCACGGGCAAGTGGTTCGACAACAGCTGGGCGCCCGTCACCCTCGGCCCGGACGGGACCGCGTACGTGGGCGTCGTCGGCGGGCTCGTCGCCGTCCGCGACCGGGAGTAGGGCGCCGGTCATCGGGGATACCGGTCCGATCAGCGAACCCGAACCGGACCGGGAGGAGTCATGAGGGCACGCGAGCCCGGTGAGTCCCGCGACTTCCGCGAGGACATGGATGACATGGGAGACAACACCCAGGACGAGCAGATCGCCCTGACCGAGGAGTATGTGAACGACCCGCCCGAGGAGCTGAGGATCGAGGAGCCCGAGGAGAGCCGCGACGGGCTCGGCGTCACCGAGTACGAGCGGCAGGCCGCGCGGGAGGGCGACGAGGAGCGCCCCACGCCGATCACGCCGGCCGAGGAGGACGCGGTCAACCCCACCCGCAGGCCGTGACCACGACGGCGGCGCCCGCACCAGGACGAGCCGACCCGCGCCCTCGCCCTGGCGGCCCGGCTCCGGGCCGAGCCGCACGCGGTGCCCGAGATCCTCGGCGAGCTGCTGCGCGCCGACGAGGCCCGCTGGGACGCCCCCGGCGACGAGGACCCCGACCGCCGCGACCTCCTCGTCCCGGTGCGCGGGCGCTCGGTCCGGCTCCGGCGCGCCGGGCTGCCGTTCACCGCGACGGAGGCGGCGCGGGCGGACGCGCTGGTGCGGGCCGCGCTCCCGGCGGCGCCGCGCCCGTCGGCGTCCCGGCGGATCGCGCTGCGCGACGGGACGCAGGTGGTCGTCCGGCCGGTCGAGCCCCGCGACGCCGACGCCGTGCGGGCACTGCACGAGCGCTGCTCGCTGGACAGCCGCCGGATGCGCTACTTCAGCCCCAAGCCGTACCCGCCGCGCCGGTCGTTCGAGGGGTTCTGCGATCCCTCCCGGGGCCTGACGCTGGTCGCCGAGGGCCCGGACGGGTCGCTGCTGGCGCTGGCGCACCTGGTCCTCGTCCGCGACCCGGGCGCGGCGGAGGTCGCGTTCCTGGTCGAGGACGCCTGGCAGGGCCGCGGGCTCGGCCGCGGCCTCGCCGGGCTGCTGCTCGCGCTGGCCCGGGACCGCGGCCTGGTGGAGGTGCGGGCGACCGCGCTGAGCGAGAACGCCCGGATGCGGCGGCTGCTGACCTCCCTCGGCGGGCGGACGCGGCGCACCGGGGACGCCGCGATCGTGGAGATCAGGCTGCGGCTGGACGGCCGTCCCGCCGAGCCGGGAGCGCTGGCAGGATGGGCGGGTGAGCGGCGTATATGACGACCCCTGGGCCTACGAGCTGGCGTGCTCGTTCCGCGACGTGCCGGCCGAGGTGGACGTCCTGCTCGGCTGGTGCGCCGAGCAGGGCCTCGCCCCCGCCACGGCGCTGGAGCTCGCCGCCGGGCCCGCGGAGCACGCCCGCGAGCTCGCCCGCCGCGGGCTGGCGGCGACGGCGCTCGACCTGAACCCGCGCATGTGCGCCTACGCGGCCCGCGAGGCCGAACGCGCCGGCGTCGGGCTGGAGGTCGTCGAGGGCGACATGACGCGGTTCGCGCTGGGCCGCCGGTTCGACCTCGTCGCGACCATGCTGGACTCCACGTCCCACCTCATGACGCTGGACGCGTTCGTGGCGCACCTGCGGTGCGCCGCCGCGCACCTGTCCCCCGGCGGCCTCTACGTCGTCGAGATGTCGCATCCCCGCGACCGGCTGGGCGACGATCCGAGCGTCACCACCGGCTGGACGGTCGAGCGGGACGGCGTCCGGGCGAGCGTGCGCTGGGGCGAGCCGTCCGACCGGCTGGACCCGGTCACCCAGATCGCCGACGACCGCGTCACGATGACCATCACCGGGGAGGGCGCGGTACCGCGGGTCGTGCGCGACGTCGTGCCCTACCGCTTCTGGACCGCCACCGAGCTGGACGCCGCGATCCGCCTCGCCGGCGGGCTGGAGGCGGTCGCGCAGTACGGCGACTTCGGGGCCGGCGAGGAGGCGGTGCCCCTCGCCGACCCCGGGGCCTGGCGCATGATCACACTGCTGCGCCCGAGCTGAGCGTCAGGGCGCGGACCGCCAGCCGGGCATCGGGAAGGACGCGAGCAGCTCGCGGACCTGCCCGGCGACCCGGTCCAGGACCGCCTCGTCCTGCTTGGCGGCGGCCTGCACCACCTCGTCGATCCATTCGGCGAGCCGCGGCATGTGCTCCTCGCCGATCCCCCGGGTGGTGATCGCGGCGGTGCCGAGCCGCAACCCGGACGGGTCGAAGGGCTTGCGCGGGTCGAACGGGACGGCGTTGTAGTTCAGCTCGATGCCCGCGCGGTCGAGGGCCTGCGCGGCGGGCTTGCCCGCGACGCCCTTGCCGGTCAGGTCGATGAGGATGAGGTGGTTGTCGGTGCCGCCGGAGATCAGGTCGTAGCCGCGGTCCAGCAGCGCGGCGGCCAGCACCTTGGCGTTCGCGACCACCTGCCGCGCGTACCCGG
Source organism: Actinomadura sp. NPDC049753 (assembly GCF_040674655.1). NCBI lineage: Bacteria > Bacillati > Actinomycetota > Actinomycetes > Streptosporangiales > Thermomonosporaceae > Actinomadura > Actinomadura sp. NPDC049753. The sequence goes on from NZ_JBFARL010000165.1 coordinate 10,110, forward strand.
CGAAGTCCGGCTGCGCCGCCTCCTTCAGCGCGACGGCGATCGCGGCCGTCGTGTGGTTGTGCGGCCCGCCCTGCAGGCCCGGGAAGACGGCCTTGTCGACCGCCTTCGCGTGCTCCGCCGTCGACAGGATCATGGCGCCGCGGGGGCCGCGCAGCGTCTTGTGCGTGGTGGTGGTGACGACGTCGGCGTACCCGACCGGGGACGGGTGCGCGCCGCCGGCGACCAGGCCCGCGATGTGCGCGATGTCGGCGGCCAGGACCGCCCCGGCCTCCCGGGCGATCTCGGCGAACGCCGGGAAGTCGATCGTCCGCGGGACCGCGGTGCCGCCGCACCAGATCAGCTTCGGCCGCTCCTTGAGGGCGAGGTCGCGCACCTGGTCCATGTCGACCCGGCCGGTGTCGGCGCGCACGTCGTAGCGGACGGGCCGGAACCACTTGCCGGTGGCCGACACCGACCAGCCGTGCGTCAGGTGGCCGCCCATCGGCAGCGACAGGCCCATGACCGGGTCGCCGGGCTCCAGGAACGCCATGTAGACGGCGAGGTTGGCGGGCGAGCCCGAGTAGGGCTGGACGTTGGCGTGCTCGGTGCCGAACACGCCCTTCGCCCGCTCGATGGCGAGCAGTTCGATCGGGTCGACGTTCTGCTGGCCCTCGTAGTAGCGCTTGCCCGCGTAGCCCTCGGAGTACTTGTTGGTCAGGACGGTGCCGGCGGCCTCCAGCACCGCCTCCGAGACGTAGTTCTCCGAGGCGATCAGGCGGATCTTCTCGTACTGGCGGCGGGCCTCGGCCTCCACCAGCGCGGCGATCTCGGGGTCCTGGCCCTGCAGATGGGGTACGGCCGGTTCGTGCATCGTGAGCCTCCGCGCTGCTCGCGCCGGGACTTCGGGCGCCCCGGCGAAGGGGACCCGTACACCCAGGCGCGCGGTGTGCGGACTACTTTCGCTCCCCGGTGGTCGTCTCCACCTTGACTGCGCCAGTCGCGTGGGCGCCATCATACCGGGCGGGCCCGCGCCGGCGCGGCGCGCGTCCGGGGACCGAGACCAGGAACAGCCCGCCCAGCAGTAGCAGCGACCCCGCCGCGACCGGCGCCGACATCCGCTCGCCGAGGACGGCCACGGCCAGGCCGGCGGCGACGAGCGGCTCGGCGAGGCTGAGCGTCCCGGCGGTCGCGGCCGCCACCCGGCCGAGGCCGGTGACGAAGAACATGTACGCGGCGGCGGTGGCGGCGATCCCCAGCCAGGCCACCAGGGCCGCCGAGCGCGGCGCGGCGAGGGCGGGCAGCTCCGGCAGCGTCCAGGGAAGCAGGGCCGCTCCCCCGGCCAGCAGCGTCACCGACACCGCGCCGGCCATCCCCACCCCGCGCATCCCGCCGCCGTGGCCCGTCAGGCCCCGGGCCGACACCAGCACCTTGGCCGACACGGTGTAGACGCCGAAGCACGTGCCGCCGGCCAGGCTCAGCGCGATCCCGGCCGGGTCCGCGTGGACGGCCTCCCCCGGCATCATCAGCAGCGCCACGCCGCCGACCGCGCAGGCCGTCCCGGCCCACCAGCGGCGGCTGAGCCGTGCGCCCAGGACGAGCCGCTCGCAGAGGCCGGTGGAGACGGGCGCGAGCCCGAACACGACGGCGGTCGCGACGGCCGCGCCGGTCCGGTCGACCGCGCTGAAGAACGACGCCTGGAAGACTCCGGTCGCCGCCGAGGCCGCCGCGAGGGGCGGCCAGGTGCGCCTGGTCAGCGCCAGGAACGCGCGGCGGTCCGCCACGAGCACGAGGGCGGCGAGGACGAGCCCGCCCGACAGGATCCGGGCGCCGCCGACCGCGACCGGGTCCGCGGACGGCGCCGCCAGCACCTGCGCCGGCCCGACCGTTCCCCAGAGCACACCGGCGGCGAGTACCAGCAGCACACCGGATGAGTTGTTCCATCGGTCCATGCCGCCGAAGCTAGGCGAACATGCGGAACTCAGGCTTCTGACCCGTCATTCGTTCGCTCCAGCCGACTGGGGCCGTCATTCCTTCGCCACTGACGGGGAACTTCATGCGTCAGCTGTAGGACGTTCGCCCTTCAGGTCGATGGGCCGACGGAAGTTCGGACTGCTCGACCGGCTGCACGTAGTCGTACACGACGATGGTGCGGACGTCCACGTACTCCTTGCGGCGCGCCAGCCGGTCGAGGACGAAGTCGCGGAGGTAGGCGGTGCTCGGCACGGCCACGTGGACGAGCAGGTCCTCGTTACCGGTCACGACGAAGACCCCGATCGTCTCGGGCATGGAGGCCATGCTGTCGCGGGCGGACTCGATCGCCTCGCGCGACTGCGGCCGGATCCTGATCGAGATCAGCGCCTGCACGCCGCGCCCCAGCCGCTCCAGGTCGGCCGCCGCGTGGAACCCGGTGATGACGCCCCGCGAGCGCAGCGCCCGCGTCCGCTCCAGGGCCGTGGACGGGGCGATCCCCACCGCCTCCGCCAGTTCGCGGTTGGTCTGCCGCCCGTCCCGCTGCAGGCGCCGCAGGATCGCCTGGTCGACCGCGTCCATGTGGTCCCTCCCGAACTGCCCGGCGGACGCCGAACTCCCGTGCGGGAACCGCGCCCGGACGTCCCGTTCCCCGAAGATTATTCGCCCCGGGCCGGGCCCGCCACAGGGCCCGCCATGGTGCCCGCCGCGGTGCACGCCGCCGCCAGGAGCGCGCAGGCGCCGACGCCGGCCAGGGCCCACGCCGCGCCCGCCGGACCGAGGTCGAAGAGGCGGCCGATCACCAGGTCGCCCGCGGAGGAGAACATGCCGGCGCAGAACGCCAGGACGCCGTAGTAGGAGCCGAAGCGCTCCGGCGGAGCGCGCCGGGCGGTGCGCTGGAAGACCGCCGGCTGGACGAGGCCGTTGGCGGCCCCGTTGAGGACGGCCGCGACCATCAGCGGCCCGGGCCGCGTGCCGTCCAGCGCCGCGAGGACGAAGAACCCCGCCGCGGCGCACAGCAGCCCGGCCCGCAGCACCCACGGACGCTCGCCGCGGCGCCGGACGGCGACGAAGGGCTGGACGGCCGCCGCGACCATGGCCAGGAGGGAGAAGCACAGCGTCGCCACCGCGGGTTCGAAGCCGAGGAGGGGCACGGCCGTCATGATGTGGTTGGCGAGCAGCGTCGTGGGCGCGGTCAGCAGCGCGAAGTACAGGAACGCCCGGTCGCCGAGCACCGCCCGCACGCCCGCGAGCACGTCGCGGGGGCGCGCGGGCGCGCTCCCCCCGACGGACCGGGGCACGAAAAGGAAAAGGACGCCGGCGACCGTCCAGAGAGCGGCGGCCGTCCCCGTCAGGAGTGCGAACCCGGACCCCGTGCCCAGCAGCAGAAGCCCCATCGGCGGTCCCGCGACCGTCGCCAGGTGCTGGGCGACGACGTAGGCGGCGAAGCCGGCGGACCGGATGCCGGGGCCGACGGACGCCAGCAGGCTGTGGCCCGCGGGGTTGTAGAGGGCGCCGCCGACCGCGAGGGCGACGGCCGCGCCCAGCAGAGCGCCGACGCTCTCGGCGGAGCCGAGCATCGCGAACCCCAGCGCCCGCACGGCGCAGGAGATCATTCCGGTCCGGCGGCCGCCGAGCAGGTCGGTGACCGTGCCGACCGGCAGGAGCAGCGCGTACTGCAGGCCCACCCGCACGCCGAGGACCAGCCCGACCGTCCCGGCCAGCAGCCCGAGGTCGTGACGGAGGTGGGCGACGAGGTGCGCCATCACGGAGAAGAAGCCGAGGCTGGCGGCGAGCTGGGTCGCCACGACCATCGCGACCACCCGGCGGTCGGACGGATCCGCGGCGGGGGCGGGCGGTGGGCCGGGTGGCGCGGGGGCGGGCGCGGGGACGGAGACGGCGGTCACAGCCCTGCCCGGGACAGGTCGGAGACGACCAGCGCCGTGGCCTGCGCGACCAGGGCGTTCTTCGGCGGGGCGCCGTAGCCCCGCCGGTCGGTCATGACGGCCACCATCAGCGGGGCGCCGCGGGGAGGCCGCACGACGGCGATGTCGTTGGCCCGGCCGTAGTCGCCGGTCCCGGTCTTGCTCGCCGCCTTCCACCCCTGCGGCAGGCCCGCCCTGACGCGTTCGGCTCCGACGGCGGTGGCGCTGCGCTCCAGCCAGCCGCGGACCAGGGCGCGCTTGGCGGGCTCCAGCGCGTCCCCGAGGACGATCGCGCGGTAGTCGGCGGCGATCGCCCGGGGGCTGGTGGTGTCGCGGGGGTCGCCCGGGCGCACCCTGTTCAGCTCGGGCTCGTAGTCGTCCATGCGCCCGACCGCGTCGCCGAGCCCTCGCAGGTAGGCGGTCAGCCCCGCCGGTCCGCCGGCGTCGCGCATCAGCAGGTTCCCGGCCGTGCCGTCGCTGAAGCGGATGGCGGCGTCGCACAGCTCCCGGATGGTCATTCCGGTGCCGACCCGGTCCTCGGTGATCGGTGAGATGGAGCTCACGTCGGCCCGGGTGTAGGTGACGCGCTCGTCCAGGTGCCCGAGCGGATTGCGGTGCAGGACCGCCGCCGCGGCGAGGGTCTTGAAGGTGGAGCAGAACGCGAAGCGCTCGTCGGCGCGGTAGGCCACCTCGGCCCCGGTCCCGGTCGCCACCGCGTAGACGCCGAGGCGGGCGCCGTGCCGGCGTTCGAGCGCCGCGAACCGCGACAGGTCCGGCGGCGCGGCCGAGCGCCGGGCGGGCGGCGAGGACGGCGCGGACGTCGTGCGCTCCCTGTCGCCGCATCCCGCCAGCGGCAGCAGGGCCGCGGCCGCCAGCAGCGCCCGCCGGGAGGAGCCGGAATGCTCGAACGGCATGCGGAGGCACCTGCTTTCCCGGGGGCGGAGGGCGGACGCCGCCCAGCAGACCAGAGCCGCACTCGTGACGTCCAATATGGGTATCGCTCGCGCCGCCATACGCATAGGCATATGAGGGCTGGTCAGACCGGCGGGCTGGGGCGCCCCAGCGGAGGCCGCGCGATTCCGCCGGCGCCCGCGTGTCCCGTGGGCCGTCCGCTGATCGACGACGCACGGGACCGGGCGGGCGGAGAAACACGTGTGGCCCGACCCCCGTCGGGGTCGGGCCACACGGTGGCTTCGGCGGCGTCAGCGGGCCGCGGCCTCCATGGCCTGCTTGACGGCGGCGCGCTTCTGCCGGAGCTTGGCGAGCGCCTCCTCCAGGATGGCCTCGCCGTCCTCGTCGCTGCGCCGCTCCTTCACGTACGCGAGGTGGGTCTTGTACGGCTCCGTCTTCGGCGGGGCCGGGGGGTTCTCGGAGTCCTGGCCGGCGGGGAACCCGCAGCGCGGGCAGTCCCAGGTGTCGGGGACCGCGACGTCCGTCGCGAAGCTGGGGCGGGTCTCGTGCCGGTTGGCGCAGTAGAAGGTCACCCAGACGCGGGGGGCGGCGTCGCCGCGCTCCGCCTCACCCATCGGACCGGCCCCGACACGGCTGCCCCGAATCGCGTTGCCACTACCCACGGAATACTCCTCGCTTGGTGTGCCGCCGCCGCCCGTGACCTTCGAGGACGGCGCGGCGCTCGCATGTGTTGGACGGGCCGGCTCAGCCGACGCCCTTGTGCTTGAACAGCAGTCCGAGCACGACGATCGAGGCGAACCAGACCACCCCGACGCCGATGGTCAGCCGGTCGAGGTTGCGCTCGACCACCGACGACCCTCCGAGGGAGGACGAGACGCCGCCGCCGAACATGTCGGACAGGCCGCCGCCCTTGCCCTTGTGCATCAGGACGAGGACCACCATCAGCAGGCTCGTGACGATGAGCACGATGGACGTTGCGATGATCACGTTTCTTCAGCGCCTTGTCTGTTAGTTCAGGACGGAGGTCGAGCCGGACCGGGCGTTTACCCGTCAGCTACGAAGGGTACGACGAAGTCCCCGCTGGTTCGGCAAGAACCCCCGGTTCACGCGGAATTGATCAGATGTGATCAGACCGGCAGATCCCGGTACCGGCAGATTTTGACGAACTCTCCCGGGTCCAGGCTGGCACCTCCGACCAAGGCGCCGTCCACGTCGGCCTGCGCCATGATCCCGGCGACGTTGCCGCCCTTCACCGAACCGCCATACAGGATACGCGCCTCGTCGGCCACACCGCCGTCGTACAGCTCGGCGAGCCGCGTGCGGATGGCCCCGCAGACCTCCTGCGCGTCCTGCGGCGTGGCGACCTCGCCGGTGCCGATCGCCCAGACGGGCTCGTAGGCGATCACCGTGCGCCGCACCTGGTCGGCGGTGATCTTCTCCAGCCCGCCGTCGACCTGCGCGAGCACGTGCGGGACGTGCCCGCCGGCCTTGCGGACCTCCAGCCCCTCGCCCACGCACAGGATCGGGGTGAGGTCGGCGGCGAGCGCGGCCCTGGCCTTGGCGTTGACGACCGCGTCGTCCTCGGCGTGGTACTGGCGCCGCTCGGAGTGCCCGACGACGGCGTAGGTGCAGCCGAGCTTGGCCAGCATCGCCGCGGAGATCTCACCGGTGTAGGCGCCGGACGCGTACTGGGAGACGTCCTGCGCGCCGTACTGGATGCCGTACTTGTCGGCCTCGATCAGGGTCTGCACCGAGCGGAGCGCGGTGAACGGCGGGATCACCGCGACGTCGACGGCCTCGTAGTCGGCGTCCTTGAGCGCGAACGCCATCTTCTGGACGAGCGCGATCGCCTCGAGGTGGTTGTTGTTCATCTTCCAGTTGCCGGCCATGAGCGGCTTGCGGCCGCCCGGGCCGCCGGAAGGGGTCGCGCGGGCCATCGTCAGTCCTCCAGGGCTTGCAGGCCGGGCAGCGTCTTGCCTTCGAGGTACTCGAGGCTCGCGCCGCCGCCGGTCGAGATGTGGGAGAAGGCCGCCTCGTCGAAGCCGAGCAGCCGGACGGCGGCGGCCGAGTCGCCGCCGCCGACCACGGTGAACGCGCCGGAGTCGATGAGGCCCTGCGCGACGGCGCGGGTGCCGTGCGAGTAGGGCTCCATCTCGAAAACGCCCATGGGGCCGTTCCAGAAGACCGTCCTGGCGTCGGCGAGGCGCGAGGCGAACAGCTTGCCGGACTCGGGCCCGATGTCCAGGCCCAGCCGGTCGGCCGGGATCGCGTCGGCGAGGACCACGTCGTGGTCGGCGTCCGCGGCGAACGCGGTGGCCGCGACGATGTCGACCGGCAGCACGAACTCGACCCCGGTCTCCTCGGCGCGGCGCAGGTACTCGCGGACGGTGCCGAGCTGGTCCTCCTCGAGGAGGCTCTGCCCGACCTCGTGCCCCTGCGCCTTGAGGAAGGTGAAGACCATGCCGCCGCCGATGAGGATGCGGTCGGCCTTGCCGAGCAGGTTGTCGATGACCCCGAGCTTGTCGGACACCTTGGACCCCCCGAGCGCGACGGCGTAGGGGCGCTCGACGTCCTCGGTGAGCTTCCTGAGCACCGCGACCTCGGCGGCGATCAGCCCGCCCGCGGCGTGCGGCAGCCGCTTCGGCACGTCGTAGACGGAGGCGTGCCTGCGGTGCACCGCGCCGAACCCGTCCCCCACGTAGACCTCGGCGAGCGCGGCCAGCCGGTCGGCGAAGGCGCCGCGCTCGGCGTCGTCCTTGCTGGTCTCGCCCGGCTCGAAGCGCAGGTTCTCCAGCAGCGCGACGCCGCCGTCGGCGAGGCCGTCGGCCGCGGCGCGGGCGGAGTCGCCCACGACGTCGGTCGCGGCCGCCACCCGCGCGCCCAGCAGCTCGCCCAGGCGGGCGGCGACCGGCGCGAGCGACAGCTCGGGCTTGACCTGCCCCTTGGGGCGGCCGAGGTGGGCGCAGACGATGACCCTGGCGCCCCGGGCCCGCAGCGCCTCGATCGTCGGCAGGCTGGCCCGGATCCGCCCGTCGTCGGTGATCCGCCCGTCCTGCAGCGGGACGTTGAGGTCCGCGCGCAGCAGGACGCGCCGTCCGGCGACGTCGAGGTCGTCAATGGTGCGCATCGGGATGCGGTGTCCTTCCGTACACGGCCCCGGGGGGGGGGGGGGGGGGGGCCGGGGGGGGGGCGGGGGGGCGGGGTGGGGGGAGTGGGGCGGCAGGGGCGTGCGAGGCTGGGAA
>NZ_JBFARL010000166.1:0-18072 GCF_040674655.1 Actinomadura sp. NPDC049753
GAGGGGCTCGGGCTGCTGCGCTGGACGCCGGCGGCCGTCGCGCTGCGCGAGCGGCTGGCGTTCCTGCGCGCGGCGCTCGGGGAGCCGTGGCCCGCCGTCGACGACGCGGCGCTGCTGGAGCGGGCGCCGGAGTGGCTGTCGGGAGCGCGGCGGCGGGCCGACCTGGCCAAGGTGGACGTCGCGGGCCTGCTGCGCGGCCTGCTGCCGTGGGACCTGGCGAAGCGGCTGGAGGAGTACGCGCCCGAGCGGATCGAGGTGCCGTCCGGGTCGCGGATCCGGGTCGACTACTCGGGGGAGCGCCCCGTCCTCGCCGTGAAGCTGCAGGAGCTGTTCGGGTGGGACGCGGCGCCGCGGCTCGCCGGGGGCCGGGTGCCCCTGGTGGTGCACCTGCTGTCGCCGGCGGGACGCCCGGCGGCGGTCACCGCCGATCTGGCCTCGTTCTGGGGCGAGGGGTACCGGGCGGTCCGGGCCGAGCTGCGCGGCCGGTACCCCAGGCACCCGTGGCCCGAGGACCCGGCGCAGGCCGTGCCGACGAAGCGGACCAGGCGGGCTAGCGGGAGCTGATCAGCACCTCGATGCCGTCCAGGACGCGGGCGAGGCCGAACTCGAAGGCCCGCCCGGGAGCGACGGCGGAGCCGTACTCGTACCCGACTGCGGCGCCGACGCGGGTGCCGAGCGGGTAGTCGTCCTCGTTCACCAGCGTCTCCAGGACGGGGGCGCTCGCCTCCCACCACTGCTCGTCGGTCATGCCGCTGCGGCGCTCGGCCTCGGCGGCGTTGACCGACACGCGGGCGGCGCTCTCGGCGAAGCCGGTCACGAGCGCGACGACCGAGTCCATCTCCACGTCGCTGAGGCCGAGGCCGTCCACGGCGCGCAGCTCGTACTCGAACTTGGCGCACGTGTTCGGGCCGAGCGGCGGCCTGACCGTGGTGATCTGCAGCAGCCACGGGTGCCGGTGGAACAGCGCCCAGTTGTCGCGGGCGATGTGCTCCAGGCGGGCCCGCCAGGAGTCGTGGGCGGGCGGCGCCAGCTCGGCGAACGCGCGGTCGACCATGACGTCGACGAGCTCCGCCTTGCCCGGCACGTAGGTGTAGATCGACATGGGGGAGACGCCCAGGTCCTCGGCGATGCGGCGGATCGACAGCCCGTCCAGGCCCTCGGCGTCGGCCAGCCGGATCGCCGCCCGGACGATCTCCTCCGCGGTCAGCCGCGGCTTGGGCCCGCGCCTGGGGCGTTCCCGCACCCCCCACAGCAGCTCCAGGGTGCGTTTGGGGTCGCCCGCCCCGCTGTACTCGGTCACCGGCCGATCCTCTCAGGATGAAACTCTGTACTGCGTACGTTATATTGGCCGTGATGGTAAATCCGTACTGCGTACATAGTTTTGGAGGACGGGTGACGGAACCACGGTTCGCGGTCGTCGCCGAGGGGCTGCGCAAGCGCTACGGCGGCACCGAGGCCCTCGCCGGGCTGGACCTGCGCGTCCCCGCCGGGACCGTGCACGGCCTGCTCGGCCCGAACGGCGCGGGCAAGACCACCGCCGTCCGGATCCTGACCACGCTGGCCCGGCCGGACGGCGGCGGCGCCCGCGTCGCCGGGCACGACGTGGTCCGCGACGCGGTCGAGGTGCGGCGCCGCATCGGGCTCGTCGGGCAGCACGCGGCGGTCGACGAGGTGCTCGGCGGGCGGCAGAACCTCGTCATGTTCGGCCGCCTGCACCACCTCGGCGCCGCGCGGGCGCGGCGGCGGGCCGACGAGCTGCTGGAGCGGTTCCGGCTCACCGACGCCGCCGCCAAGCCCGCGGGGGAGTACTCGGGGGGCATGCGGCGCCGGCTCGACCTGGCCGCGTCGATGATCCTCGCGCCGCCCGTGCTGTTCCTGGACGAGCCGACCACCGGCCTCGACCCGCGCAGCCGGGGCGAGGTGTGGGACGCGATCCGCGACCTGGTGGACGGCGGCACGACCGTCCTGCTCACCACCCAGTACCTGGAGGAGGCCGACCGGCTCGCCTCCGGCGTCTCGGTGATCGACCGCGGCCGCGTCGTCGCCGAGGGCACCCCCGACGAGCTCAAGGCGCGGCTCGGCGGCGACCGCGTCGAGGTCGTCGTGGACGACCCCGCGGACCTCGCCGCCGCCGCCGAGATCGTCGGCCGGGTCGCGACCGGGGAGGCGGACGTCGACGCCGAGGCCCTGCGGGTCGGGGCGCCGGTGTCGGGGCGGGCCGCCGCGCTGACCGAGGCCGTCCGGGCCCTGGACGAGGCGGGCGTCGCGGTCGCCGACATCGGCCTGCGCCGCCCGACGCTGGACGAGGTGTTCCTGCACCTGACCGAGGAGAAGGAGGTCGTCTCGTGAGCGGGACGGTCCGAGGGGCGCGGAAGGGCGTCCCCCTACGAGGAGGCCGTCCTTTCAGTGCAGCGAACCGGGGAGCGCGGGGGTCGTCCCCCCAGAAGGAGGTCGATCTGTGAGTGTTCAGGCGATGAGGTGGGCCGTGGCCGACGGGTGGGTCCTGACCACGCGCGCCCTCGCCCACTGGGCGCGCAAGCCGGGCGAGGTCGCCGTCGGCCTGCTGTTCCCGGTGATGGTCGTGCTGATGATGGGCTACCTGTTCGGCGGGCAGATGGACGTACCGGGCGGCGGCACCTACCGGGAGTTCATCGTCCCCGGCATGTTCGCGCTGACCATGGCGTTCGGGGTCGAGACGACGTTCGCCGCGATCGCGACCGACGTGAGCAAGGGCGTCACCGACCGGTTCCGGTCGATGCCCATGGCCTCGTCCGCCGTCGTGGTGGGCCGGGCCACCGCCGACATGCTGCACTCGGTCGTCGCGCTCGCCGTGATGGCGGTCTGCGGCGTGCTGATCGGCTGGCGCGTGCACGACGGGGCGGGCAAGGCCCTCGCCGGGCTCGGGCTCCTGCTGCTGCTGCGGTTCTCGCTGGTCTGGCTCGGCGTCTACCTCGGCCTGATGGCCAAGGGGCCGGAGTCGGTCGCGGCCGTGCAGCTCCTGGTGTGGCCGATCGGGTTCCTGTCCAGCGCCCTGGTGGCGCCGAGCACGATGCCGGGCTGGCTGGGCGCGGTGGCCGAGTGGAACCCCATGTCGGCGACCGTGACGGCGTGCCGGGAGCTGTTCGGCGAGCCCGTGGCCGGCGGGTCGTGGGCGGCGCAGCACAGCGTGCTGATGGCGGTCGTGTGGCCGCTGGCGATCGCGGCGGTGTTCTTCCCGCTGTCGGTCCGCCGCTACCGCGCCCTCGGCCGCTAGGGCAGGAGGGACGCCCGGTGCCGGGCCAGCGCCAGCGCCGGGTAGCACGCCTCGGGCAGGGGCTCCGCGCCGCCGCGCCCGGCGCCGAGCGCGGCGCGGAGCCTCGCGCCCACGGCCGCCGCGTCGTGGGGCTGGACGACGCACAGCTCGGCCTGCATGGCCTGCCGCGCCGCGGCCATCAGCGCCGGGACGTCCCCGACGACCACGATCTCGGCGGGGGCGTCGCCGTAGGAGAGCCGGACGGCGAGGGCGTGCATCCCGGCGGTGCCGGCGCCCTCGTAGCGGAACTCGCAGACCAGGCGGTCGCCGTCCAGCGGGCCCTCCTGGATCAGCCAGGCCTGCCCTGGGACGACCCGTCCGAGCGAGTCCTCCCAGGGCGCCGCCGGGACGCCGGCGAGGCGGTCGGCGGCGCGGGCCGCGGCCCTGCGCCCCTCGGCGGGGCCGATCGCGGCGAGCGCCCGCAGGAAGGCCCGCGCGCCAGGGGTGGCCGCCGCGTGCAGGCAGCCGATCAGGTCGCCGAGCGCGGCGCGCCGGGCGGCGTCGTGCGGGGCCGCGGCCTCCAGGCCGCCGAGCTGCGCCGACGTCCACATCTCGGCCTGCAGCGCGCCGGGTTGCGCGGGCAGGGCGTCGGCCTCCCGGACGTAGGCCGCGTACACCTCGCCGAGCCCCGGCAGCATCAGCTCGGGACCGGCGGGCGGTCGGGTCGCACTCACGGCCTCAGCCTATGAGACGCGGGAGAGCGGCCCGGCCGCGCGTTCCGGAAGGCGGGGCCTACGCCGGGACGGTCAGCAGCGTGCGGCCCTCGCCGATCGTGCGGACCTCGAACCGGCTGATCTCCCGGGGCCGCAGCGCCGTGCCGCCCTGCAGCGCCAGCTGGGGCTGCGGCGAGCCGGCCAGGCCGTAGCCCTTGTCGGGGACGGACCAGCCGACGACGGTGTGCGCCCTGCCCCGCCGGTCCACGGCGACCAGTTCGCACGCGAGCGGCCCGTCGACCTTGCTGAGCCGCAGCGCGACCCGGCTGCCCCACGCCTTCTCCTGCGTCGCGACCGTCCCGGTGACGCCCGTGCCGGGATCGGTCGCCGACATCGCCCGGCCGTCCCGCAGCAGCCGGGCGGTTCCGCCGTCCGGCGCGGAGGCGGCGGCGCCGCGGTCGGCGCCCAGCGTGTACCCGGCGCCGAGCGCCCCGCCGAGCAGCACGACCCCGGCGGCGGCCGCGGCCAGCGCCCGCGCGGTCCGGTGCCGCCGCTCCCGCCGGATCCGGTGCCGGATCAGGTCGGTGACCGCCGCCGGCTCGGGCGGCGCGGGCATCGCCTCCGCCGGGTCGGCGATCGGGCCGATGCCGTCCAGGGTCTGGGCGATGCCGCTCAGCGCGCCGAGCTCCTCGTGGCAGGAGAAGCACGTCGCCAGGTGCGCCTCGAACGCGCGGCGGTCGGGCTCCTCCAGCAGGCCGAGGGCGTAGGCGCCGACGTCGACGTGCGGCATGTCCGGCGCTCTCATGGCGTCACGCCCCTCTCCTCCAGGGCGACGCGCAGTGCCCGGAGCGCGTAGTAGACCCGGGACTTCACGGTGCCCACGGGGATCCCGAGATGCTTGGCGGCCTCGTTCACCGAGCGATCCCGGAAGAAGGTCTCGTTGAGGATCTCTCGGTGGGCGGGAGACAGGGCGAGGAGGGCTTCGGACACGACGACGGAGCGCAGCAGATCCTCCAACCCGTCGGGCACGCGCATGTTCTCCAGCGGGCCCTCGCCCGCCTCCTGCGGCCGTGCGTTCTTGCGGCGCTGGTCGTCGATGACGATCCGGCGGGCGACCGTCGCCAGCCAGGGCAGCAGCGACGTCGCGTTCTCGTCGAGCTGGTGCGCGCTGCGCCAGGCGCGGATCATCGTCTCCTGGACGACGTCCTCGGCCCAGTGCCGGTCGCCGCCGGTGAGGCGCAGCACGAACGACAGCAGGGGGCGGCCGTACACGCGGTACAGCTCGGTCACGATCACCTGGTCGTCCACGCCGCCGGAGGGCCGCGGGCCGCGGAACCAGCTCCACGGTCCGGGAGGGCGTTCGCGGGTGGCCGAGGCGGCGGCCGGTGATCTGTGGGCCATCGGGGTCTCCGGCGGGGGTGCGAGGGGTGCGGGGCGACGCGGTGACCGTGGGTGTCACGTTGGGAGGCAGTACGGGACCCTGCGCCGCGCGGTTCAACCGAGGCCGTTTCGTGGGGGATTTTCCGCATTGCCTCTTACTTGTTCGCCAGCTTTTCCTTACCGTCCAGTCCCAGGGATCACCGAGGTGCGTCTCAGGGTGCGTACGGGAGGCGAGACTCCGACCCGCGCATCGGAACCGTCGCCGGGCAACGCTCACTCCACGATTTGGAGCGAATGCGGGCATCGGGCCCATTTGCCCACAGAGACCGAGGGCGGGGATCGGCATGGTGAAGGAGAACGAAGAAGCCCAGCTCAGCTACCGCCTGCTGCTGGCGGTGGACATCCAGGGGTACAGCCGGCGCGACACGCGCGAGCAGCTGCGCGCGCAGCGGCTGCTGACGGAGGCGCTCGACCGCGCCGCCCGCGGCGTCGGCCTCGACCGCGCGGGCTGGGACAAGCAGGTCGGCGGGGACGGCGAGCTCGCCACGCTGCCGGAGGGCGTCGACCCGGCGACGGTGGCCGGCGAGTTCGTCATCCTCCTCGACGGGGCGCTGCGCGAGGTCAACCGGGACGCCGGCCGCTTCCGCCTGCGCGTCCGGCTCTCGCTGCACCACGGCACGCTCACGGCCGGGCCGTTCGGCCCCGCGGGCGACGCGCCCATCGTCGTCCAGCGGCTGCTGGACGCGGCGCCGCTGCGCCGCCTGCTGGCCGACGACGCGGACCGCGACCTCGCCTACGTCGTGTCGGACTCGCTGTTCGACGACGTCGTGCGGACCGGGTTCTGCGCCCTGCCGCCGCGAGGCTTCCGCGCCGTCAAGGTCGCGGCGAAGGGCGCGGTGTTCCGCGGCCACATCCTCACCGGGCGCGCCGCCCGCGAGGACGCGGGCGAGGGCGCGGGCGGACCGGGCTCCCGGTCCGCCCGCGTCCTCGACTTCCCGGCCCTCGCCCTGGGCTGACGGGAAGCGACCGGCCCGCCCCGCGGTTGACGCCGGTAGGACCGACGACCGATGGAGGCGGACGATGGCGGACGAAGCGGCGCTGGTGAAGCTCCTGGCGGGACGGGACATCGGGGTGCTGGCCACCCTCAAGAGCGACGGACGGCCCCAGCTGTCCACGATCAACTACCACTTCGACGAGGGACGCCGGCTCGTCCGGATCTCGATCACCGCCGACCGGGCCAAGGCCCGCAACCTGGCCCGCGACCCGCGCGCGAGCCTGCACGTCGGTTCGCCGGACGGCTGGTCGTGGGTGGTCGCCGAGGGCACCGCCGAGCTCACGGCGGTCGCCGCCGATCCGAACGACGCCGCCGTCGAGGAGCTCGTCGAGGTGTACCGGGACATCCGCGGCGAGCATCCCGACTGGGACGAGTACCGCCGCGTGATGGTCGAGGACGGCCGCCTCGTCGTCCGCCTGCACGTCGAACGCCTCTACGGCCAGGCGCGCTGACGGCAGGCCCAAGGCCTGTCTCGAAGTGGTCTCGGCCATGCGCGCGAACGCGTGAGCTGCTCGGTGGAGCGAAGCCGGAGGCGAGCGGAGCCGGGCAGATCGCGAAGCGATGCCGCGTTCGCCCAGGCTCGGTCGCGTAGCGAGCCGTCAGGCGAGCGAAGCGGGCCGGGACTGAGAATACGGCTAGGCCCCCAGCAGGGCGGCCAGGAGGCGGTTGTCGCCGCGCTGCCAGAGCGTCCCGACCTCGTCGAAGCCCGCCTCGCGCAGCGCCTCGGCATGGGCGGACAGCAGCGCCGACTCCGACCCGTGGTGGCCGGTCGTCTCGTCGCGGGCCAGCGGCCGCAGCCCGGCGAGGCCAGGATCGGCGGCGACCGCGTCCCACCACTGGTCCCAGCCCTCGGGGCGGTCCCCGCCGAACCGGCGCGCCCGCTCGCGCTCGCGCAGCGCGACGTCGAGGGCCGCGAGGCCCGGCGTGCGGTCCTCCACCCCGAGGTTGTCGCCGTTGAGGAACAGCCCGCGGGGGCGCAGCACGCGCGCGAGCTCGCCGTAGGCGACGCGCAGCTGCCCGGCCGACAGCCAGTGCAGGGCGGTCGTGCTGACGGCGGCGTCGGCCTGCCGGTCCAGCCGCAGCCGCGCCGCCCAGCCGGGCTCGCGCAGGTCCAGCTCGGTGAAGGCCAGACCCGGCCGGCCGGCGTGCGCGGCGCGGCCGAGCGACAGCAGCAGCGGGTCGGCGTCCACCGCGACCACGGTCGCGCCGGGGATGCGGTCCAGGATCCGCCCGGCGAGCGAGCCCGGCCCGCAGCCGAGATCGAGGACGAGCGGGTCGGGCCGCCCGGTCGCGGCCTCCAGCGCGTCGACGAGGGCGGTGAACCGCTCCTCGCGGTCGGGGACGTAGCCCTCCTGCTGGACGTCCCAGCGGGCGGTCCAGGCGCTCGCGACCTCGTGGTCGAGCATGGTCATGACCCCTCCTGTGACTGTCGTATAAGCTTTGGACAGTTACATTGTGAACCCGGAAGGCGTAACCGGTCAAGTGGAGTTCAACAGTCATACCGATGCGGTGGTGCAGGCGGCCGCCGGCCTCGTCAACGAGCTGACCCCGGGGGAGCGGCGCGGCCGCGCCTACACCCCGCCCCCGCCGCCCGCGCTCGCCGCCGCCGTCACCGACGTCCTCCAGCGCGTCGGGCGCGGCTCGCGCGCCACCGAGGCCGAGCTGCCCGCGCTCGCCGCCGTCGCGCGCGAGCTGCGCATGGTGTTCGACGCCGTCGCCGCCGGCGACGTCGACGGCGCCGCCGGGCAGGTCAACCGGCTCCTGGAGAAGACCGAGGCCCGGCCCCGCCTGGAGCGCCACGACGGGCACCCGTGGCACGTCCACTACCACGGATCCGACGAGAACGACTGGGCCGGCCCCTGCGCCACCGGCCTCGCCATCGTCATCGGCAGCGAGATGCACGACCGCCTGGGCGTCTGCACCGCCCCCCACTGCGACCGCGTCTACGTCGACACCTCCCGCAACGGCACCCGCCGCTTCTGCTCCACCGCCTGCCAGAACCGGGTCAAGGCCGCCGCGTTCCGCGCCCGCGCGCAGTCGTCCTGACGGGCCCCGGCTGGGCCTGCCGGTTTCGCGGGCGGGCCTGTAGCGTGTGGCGATGATCCAGGCCACCGCCACCACCGCCGCCTCGCCCGAGGACCTCTTCCGGCACCTGGCCGTCCCCGAGGCGTGGGGCGCCTGGGGCAGGTTCCCCACCCCGGCGCGGCGGACGCGCGCGGGCGACACCGCCCCCTACGGCGTCGGGACGGTCAAGAAGATCTGGCCGGCCAGCGAGCGGACCGTCGCCTACGAGCCCTCCGAGCACTTCGGGTACGTCGCGCTGTCGGGCCTGCCCGTGCGCGGCTACCGGTCGGACGTCCGGCTGGAGCGCCGGGACGCCGGCACGTTCCTGCGCTGGGAGGCGACGTTCGAGCCGCTGATCCCCGGCACCGGCCCGATCGTCGGCTTCGCGCTCCGGCAGATGCTGAAGGCCTTCGCCCGGTGGCTGCCCGCCCACGTCGAGCACTGCCCGCCGGACTGCCCCGCCCGCAAGGCCGAGGGCATCTGACCCGCGTCCGGGCCCGGCGCGCAGGTCGTGAGCCGGAGGCCGTGCGACCCCCCGCACGGCCTCCGGCGGAAAAGGTGCAGGCCGAGAGCACCCCGCAGTTCCCTCGGCCTGCACGACCATGGACCCCTCAGGCGGGGTCGGGACCGTAGACCTCCCACAGCTCACCGGCGAAGAACCTGCCGAAGTCGAGCAGCCTGCCCGCCCCGTCCGGCCCCGTCGCGCGGAAGGTCGTCAGCTGCCGCGCGAAGTCGGTCAGCTGGATGTGCAGCACGCCCGCCGCGACGACCGGCGCGCCGTCCTCCTCGTCCTCGGCGACGTGCCCGTCCAGCAGCCGCACGTAGAGGGTGGAGGTGTCCGGCCAGATCCGCGTCGGCGGCCCGTGCAGGACGTTCTTGCGCCCGCTCAGCGTGCGCCGCCGCCCCTCGCCGTCGGTGTAGAACAGCCGGTACTTCATCAGCCGCCGGTCCTCGGGCCCGTCCGCGACGAACAGGTTGAACGTGCCCCGCTCGACCGGGCGGCGCCCCCCGTGCCCCGTCGCGTCGACCCATCCGGCGGCCGTCGCCTCGTGGTCCGGCTCGGCCAGGAAGCGGTCGGTGTCCGCCGCGGTGATCGTCAGGCGGAACGACAGGGGCAGGCGCCCCTCGGCCAGCTCGCCGATCCGCGTGTCGGACTCCCCGTAGGTGACGAACCCCTTCATCTCCTCGGTGAACGACAGCGACGTACGGCCCGCGACCGCGGTGGACGGTCCCCGTGTCCCACCGCGGCTCCCCGATGCGGGGCCGTACGCCGAGCCGTTCCCCGCCCCGCCTGGCGAGCCGGCTCCCCCGGCCGGCTCGGCCCCCGTGGCGGGCGGGGCGGTCCTCTCCAGCAGCCGCGTGGCCAGCCGGTCGGCCTGCGCGGCGATGGTGAGCGAGGGGTTCGGGCCCACCGGGCCGGGCATCGCCGCCCCGTCGGCGATGTAGAGGCCCGGGAACCCGAACACCTCGCCGAAGGCGTCGCAGACGCCTTCGCCCGGGTGGCCGCCCATGGGGGCGCCGCCCAGCGGATGGACGGTGATGATGCGCTTGCGGAACCACATCGGGTTGTCGGCGTAGTCGGCGCCGAGCACGTCCGCGATCCCCCGCATCGTCTTGCGGACGCGGTTGAACAGCTCCTCGCTGGTCCGCGCGTTCCAGTCGGCGGCGAGCCGGCCGTCCCGCAGGTGGAGCCGCCCGTCGGCGGTCTCGCGGCCCATGCCGAGCAGCGGCAGCGAGCTGACCGTCAGCGCCCCGTCGCCGATCAGGTCCGAGAGCTCCTTGGACAGGTTGGTGTCCGGCGCGTCCTTGAAGAACTCCCGGAACCGGCCCCACAGGAACTCCACCGCGCGCTCGAACTCGCCGCGGACGTCGAAGCCGTTCACGATCCAGTCGGTGAAGCCGGGGTAGCCGCCGTCCTGGATGTAGGCGCCGCGGCCCGCGCCGGGCACGCCGTCCAGGTCGTCCGGCAGCCGGATCGCCGTGGTGATCACCGGTCCGCGGCTCGCGTTGAGCGGGCGGACCCGGTTGCGGTCCTTGGCCCGCATCAGGAACGTCAGCAGGTCGCCGTTGCCGCAGAACCGGGTGCCGAGCGCGGAGCTGAGGCCGGGGAACGCCGCGCGGGACTTCAGCAGCAGGTACGTGGTGCCGTACGTGCCGGCGCCCAGCACCAGCCGGTCGCACGTGATCGTCCGGATCGGCAGGCGGCGCTTCCTCGCGGACAGGTCCGTGTGGTGGACGTAGTCGACCTCGTACCCGCCGCCCCGCCGCGGCCGGATCGCCTTCACCTCGTGGGAGGTGCGGATGTCGGCGCCGTGGTGCGCCGCCGCCGACAGGTAGTTGTGGTCGAGGCTGTTCTTGGAGCCCTCGTTGCAGCCGATGTCGCACTCGCCGCACAGCTTGCACGTCCGGCGGCGGGCGCCGTGCAGGTTGCCGTACGCGGGGTCGGCGATCGGCAGGCTCACCCCGGGCGTGCCGCCCGGCTCCGGCGCGAAGCTGACCGCGAGCGGCGGCAGCGTGCTGTGCAGGCCGAGCTCGGCCGCCGCGTCCTGCATCGCGTGCGTCTTCGGGGTGTCGTCGTAGGGCACCTGGTCCAGCGGGTACGGCGTCGCGCCCATCATCCGCTCGACGGCGTCGTAGTGCGGGTCCAGGTCGGCGCGCGAGACCGGCCACGGCTCGTGGCCCCCGCCGGCCACCGGCCGGTCGTGCACGAACCAGCGCTCGTCCTTGCGCAGCAGCACGTTCGCGTAGATCAGGGAGCCGCCGCCGAGGCCGGCGGACACGACGGAGTCGCAGCCCTTGAACCCCCACACGTCGTACATCCCGTACAGGCCGGCGTCGGGGTCCCAGAACGCCCGGCCCATCTCGGCGGGGGAGCGCGGGAAGCTGCCGGGCGGGTACGGCTGCCCGCGCTCCAGCAGGACGACCCGCCGCCCGGCCTCCGCCAGCCGGTACGCGGTGACGGATCCGCCGAACCCGGATCCGACCACGACCGCGTCGACGTGCTCGGCCGCGCCGCCGCCTTCGCTCATCGCTCAGCCCGCCTTCCGCTTGAGGAAGTCCACGACCTGCGGGAACACCTCGGTGGCGGAGGCGGCGCCCATGAACGGATCCTGATGGCCGTAGCCGGGCAGGACCGCCAGCTCGTGCAGCCCGGGAGTGACCTTCTCCAGGGTGCGGTGGCAGACGATGTTGGAATCGGTGAACACGTGGTTGCGGTCTCCGGTGAGGAACAGGATCGGCGTCGTGACCGTGGCGGCGCGCGACAGGTAGTCGTCCGGCAGCGCGGCCGAGCGGGGGTCGCGCGGGTGGCGCCTCACCGCGCGGCCGGCCTTCACCATCGCGTGGAGGTGCCGGTAGTAGTTGACGTTGCAGGCGCCGAACAGGTCGGGCAGCCGGCCGTGCGTGACCGGCGACATCTTGGCGTGCGTGAAGATCGGCTGGCCGCCGCCCCACATGAAGCTGAGCATGTGGCAGGCGGGCTCGTCGCACTCGCGGTGGAACGGGGCGACGGCCTTGGCGAGCATCCAGCCGCGCGTCAGCACCGGGGCGTTCGCGTACCGGGGGTCCAGGTGGCAGGGCCCGAGCACGTACTCCATGAGGGCCGGCCCGTACCCGAGCTTGATCTTCGACCAGCGCGGGGTGCGCGGGGTGAGCGAGACGCTGTTGCAGACCAGGCTGGTGACGCCGGTGACGGTGGCGGCGAACAGCGCCATCGAGAACGAGATCGCGCCCACGCAGTGGGAGATCACGTGGACCCGCCGGTCCCCGATGTGGCGCCGCAGCTCGGCGAGCACCGCCGGGTGGTCGTAGAGCGCGATGGCGTCCAGATCGTGGCGCGTGGCCTCGGCGTTGTAGGGGAACCGGCCGCTGATCCGCAGGTCGGCCGCCCACACGTCGCCGAACCCGGCGTCGTGGAGGTGGTTCACCAGGTTGGCGTGCTCCGGCATGATGTACATGTCGCTGGACGTGGTCAGCCCGTGCACCAGCAGGACGACGTCGTCGCAGTCGTTCCGGCGGAACCGGGTCAGGTTCAGGCCGAGGCCGTCCTCGGTCGCGAAGGGGTGCGCGGACACCTCGGCGTCGGCGACGCCCGCGTGCGTGAAGCGCGCGATCCGCTGCTGCTCCATGTCCATCTCCTCCGCTTCCTGACGGTCCAACCCTGCCAAACGCGAATATCGGCGCGGCATCGTGGAGAACCCGTACTTACAGGTGCGGGCGCACCCGCCGGACGTACGGGACGTACGTGAAGTAAGAGTCGGATCTACTCGGAACGGTTCATCGCGGTCGCGACGCCGACCCGGGAGGACACGCCGATCTTGCCGAAGACGCGGGAGAGGTGGGTCTCGACCGTCCGGACGCTGAGGTACAGCCGCTCGGCGATCTGCTGGTTGCTGTTGCCCTCGGCGACCAGCAGCGCGATCTCGTGCTCGCGCGGGGAGAGCCCGAACGGCAGGTCCTTCCTGCCCTTGGCGCCGCGCGCGGGCGTCCCGGGAGACGGCACCCGGACACCGAGCCGCCGCTGCTCGCGGACGACCTGCGCCAGCAGCCCCTTCATCCCGCACGACTCGAAGACCTCCGCGGCCGCGCGCAGCCGGTCCCGGGCCCGGGTCCGGTCGCCGGCCGCGGCGTGCGCGAGCCCGGCGGCCAGTTCGGCGCGGCCGGCCTCGGGCCGGCGCCCCGCCTTGGTCAGACGGTCGGCGGCCTCCGCCGCCACCGCCGCGGACGCGGCGGGGTCGGCGGAGCGGAGCGCGTGCGCCCGGGTCAGCCGGGCCAGGCCGGCGTCGCCGGTCAGCAGCGGGTCGGCGATCGCCTCGGCGATGTCGGCCCAGTTCGCGGCGTCGGCGCCGTCCTCCTGCGCGGCGCGCACCGACGCCAGCGCCTCCGCGCAGATCACCAGGGTGCTGAAGTCCAGGCCGAGGGTGCCGTCGCCGCAGGCGGCGATCAGCGCGGTGGCGCCCTCCTCCAGCCGGCCCTCGTTGATCACCGCGATGGCGCGGGCCACGTGCGCCATGTGCGTCCACCACTCGCCCGACCCGGTGTCGTTGGCGACGGCCTCGTCCCCGGCCCGCAGCGCCCGCTCGTGGTCGCCCATCCAGGACGCGGTCAGGCACTGCTGGATCAGCCCGTAGGCCAGCACCTCCTTCGAGCGCAGGTCGCGGCCGACCGCGGTGGCCTCGTCGGCGACGGCGGCGGCCTCCTCCAGCCGCCCCATCTGGGCCAGAATGCGCGACTGCCCGGACAGCATGTAGCCGAGCACGAACGTCTGCCCCGTCGTGCGGGTGATCGACACCAGCCGCTCGGCGTGCCGCAGCGCCTCGTCGTACATGCCGAGGAACGACTCGGCGAACACGAGCCAGGCGAAGCAGTCCAGGCAGTCGGCGAAGTCGTTGTCGGACGCCGCGGAGAACAGCCGGTCGGCGGTCTGGGCGCGCTCGATCGCCTCCGCGACCTCGCCGCGCCCGTAGGCGACCATCGGGCGCATCGCGGCGACCGCCGCCGTCAGGCCGGGGCCCCACCCGGGCGCGCTGCCCGGGATGGTCTCCAGGATGGCGTGCGAGCCGCGGGTGTCGATCCGCTGGATCCGGTCGGCGACGAGCCGGATCCGCAGCAGCACCGCCTCGGGGGTCTGCCGGTCGGTGCTGCGGCGCAGCTCGTCCAGGACCAGGGCGCGGGCCTCGTGGATCCGGCCGAGCTGGCGCTCCATGATCGCGCACATGTGCACGGTGCGGGCGCGGCGGACGGTGTCGTCCGTCGGCAGCAGCCCCAGCAGCGTGCGGGCGGTCTCGCGGCCCTCCTCGGCATGGCCGCTGACGGCCTGCACCTGGGCCAGCTCGACCAGCAGCTCCACCCGGTCGGGATAGGCGTCGGCGGCGGCGTCGGGCATCAGGTCCAGCGCGGCCTGCAGCCAGTACGCGGCGGTCGCGGGTGCCTGCTGCGCGACGGCGCGGGCGGCCTCCAGCAGCGTCCGGATCGCCCCGGCGTCGCCGAAACGCGCCGACCGCACCACGTGGTGGGCGCGCACGGCCGCCGGGGCGCCGAGCTCGGCCAGCCGCTCCGACACCCGCGAGTGCGCGGCGATCCGCCAGCCCGCCGCCGTCGAGGCGTAGGCGACGTGCCGCACCAGGGGATGCCGGAACCGGAACCGGCCGCCCGGCGCGGCACGCACCACGTCGTGGCCGGTCAGGACGTCCAGGGCGGTGAGCGCGGCGTTCTGGTCCATCTCCGCCGCGACCGACGCGAGCGCGGGCTCGAACACGTCCGCGGCCACCGCGGCACCCTGCGCCATCAGCAGCGCCTTCGGCGGCAGCGCGCTCAGCTCGACCTGCAGCGCCGCCCGCACCGCCGGCGGCACCTCGGTCAGGTTCGCGACGCCCTTCTCCCAGTGGCGGTCGAGGCCGGCGCCGGACGCGGGCGCGGTCCCGCCCGCCATCCTGGCCAGCGCCTCAAGGTAGAACGGGTTTCCGCCGCTGGCCTTGAACAGGGCCTCGCACCGCGCGCGGCCCACGTCCGGGCCGAGGAACTCGCGGACCTCGCTCTGGGTGAGCGGCTCGACCGCCACCCGCGCGCCCTGCGGGCCCGCCGCGTCCACCAGCGCCGCCAGCCGCGGCGACGCCTGCGCGGGACGGTAGGCCACCGCCAGCAGCACCCGCGCCCGGGGCGGGTGCCGGACCAGGTGGTCCAGCAGCTCGATCGTCGCGTCGTCGGCCCAGTGCAGGTCGTCCAGGATCAGCACCAGCCCGGACGGCTCGGCCAGCGCCTCCAGCAGGTGCCGGACGGTGCGGTGCAGCTGGTAGCGCGCCACCCGCGACTCCGGCGAGGCGGCGGGCGGGTCGCCGGACAGGTCGGCGAGCGCGGGGAACACGGTGCCGAGCAGGCGCAGCGCGCCCGGCGGCAGATCGAGGGAGTGCTCCTCGAGGCGGTCGTCGAGCGCGTCGACCACGGCGCCGAACGGCATCTCCTGCTCGAACTCGGCAGCGCGCCCCGCGACGAACGGCAGCTTGCGGGCGGTCGCGCCGTCCGCGAGCTCGTTCAGCAGGCGCGTCTTGCCGGCGCCGGGCTCGCCGACCAGCGCGACGAGGCCGTAGCCGCCCTCGACCGCGTCGAGAGCGCGGTCGATCCGCTGCAGCGCGTCCCGGCGCCCCACCAGCGGAGCGTTGCCGGGACCCCCGGCGGCATGGGCCGCACGACCCTCCATGTCCACACCCCAACAGCGACAGGCGGCCGATACGCCGTGACCATGCTTCTTGTTGTGGTACCTCTGAACGAGCGGGATTTACCTTATCGGGTGGAACGTCAATAAGGCGGGACAACACGCCCTGCCTGCGCCTTGCCCACCCGCGACGGCGTCCTTGGACCGTATGTACATAGCTATGAACGGCCCTGGCGCGTCCCATGTCAACCTCGGGAGGGTAAACCGTCCCGCGACCGTGACATCCGCCGGGTCAGTCCTCCAGGCCGAGGCGGGCGGCGGCCTCGCTCCAGCGGGCCTCGTCGCCCGACGGCTCGTAGCGGCGCAGGTCCTGGGTGGCGGCGACCAGGGCGCGGGACTCGGCGAGGTCCGCGACGGCGCCGTGCGCGCGGGCCTGCGCGAGGACGTTGCCGAGGGCGGTCGCCTCGACGGGGCCGGCCACCACCGGCAGCCCGCTCGCGTCGGCGGTCAGCCGGCACAGCAGGTCGTTGCGGCTGCCGCCGCCCACCAGGTGGACGACGTCGATCTCCCGCCCCGACAGGCGCGCCGCCTGGCGGAGCGTGGCGCGGTGCGCGAGGGCGAGGCTGTCGAGGATGCAGCGCACCGTCTCGGCGGGTGTGGACGGCTCGGGGAACCCGCGGCGGCGGCAGTGCGCGGCGATGCGGGCCGGCATGTCGCCGGGCGGCAGGAACTCGGGGTCGTCGGGGTCGATGAGGCAGCGCAGGCCGGGCACGTCCGCGGCCGCGGCGAGCAGGCCGGGCAGGTCCGCCTCGCCCCAGGTCCGCTGCGACTCCTGGAGAAGCCACAGGCCCATCACGTTGCGCAGGTAGCGGACGGTCCCGTCGACGCCGCCCTCGTTGGTGAAGTTGGCCTTGCGGCTCTCGTCGGTCAGCACGGGGGCGTCCAGCTCCACGCCGACCAGCGACCACGTGCCGCACGAGATGTAGGCGAACCGGTCGGTGGCGGCGGGGACGGCGGCGACGGCGGAGGCCGTGTCGTGGGAGCCGACGGCCGTGACGCGCAGCGCGCCGTGGCCGGTCTCGGCCGCCACGTCCGCGCGCAGGGTGCCGATGCCGGCGCCGGGGTCGTGCAGCGGCGGGAAGATCCGCGCGGGTAGGTCCAGCCGGGCGATGAGGTCCGCCGACCAGGTGCCGCTCCGGACGTCCAGCAGCCCGGTGGTGGAGGCGTTCGTGCGCTCGGCGCCGATCTCTCCGGTGAGCCAGTGGGCCAGCAGGTCGGGGACGAGGAGCAGCGTGGCGGCCCGGGACAGGTCCTCGGCCGCGAGCTGGTAGATCGTGTTGAACGGGAGGAACTGCAGGCCCGAGGCCCGGTAGAGCAGGTCCTCGCCCAGTTCGGCGCGCACCCGCTCCATCACGCCGTCGGTGCGGGCGTCGCGGTAGTGGACGGGGTTGCCGAGCAGCCTGCCCTCCGCGTCGAGGAGCCCGTAGTCGACGGCCCAGGAGTCGATGCCGACCGAGGACAGGCCGCGCGGGGCGGAGCGGAGCCCGTCCAGGACGTTGCCGTAGAGGCCGAGGATGTCCCAGTGCAGGGTTCCGTTGACCCGCACGGGGCGGTTCGGGAAGCGGCGGATCTCCTCCAGGGCGAGGGTGCCCGGCCCGACGCGCCCGGTCATCACCCGCCCGCTGGACGCCCCGAGATCGACGGCCGCGAACATCGCTTCGCTCATTGGACGACCACAACCTCCAGTGTCCGTGGGCCGTGCACGCCCTCCACCCGGGACAGCTCGATGTCGCTGGTCGCGGACGGGCCCGACACGAACGTCAGCGGGCGCCGCGGGTCGAGCCGTTCGAGCGCCTCCGGCACATCGGCGGCGACCTGGCCGGCGAGGACGACGATCAGGTGGTAGTCGGGGACGAGTGACAGGGCGCGCGGCCCCTGGCCGGCGCCGTGGTCCAGCACGATCGTGCCGGTCTCCGCGACCGCCGCCGCGCAGCCGGTGACCGCCCCGGCGAGGCCGTCGAGGGAGGCGACCGACGGGTCGCGCACGAGCTCCGCCCCGGTCGCGGACGTCCACTCCTCCGGCAGGCCGGAGGGGACGCCGTAGGCGCCGGGACGGGCCGCGAGCCGTTCGGCGACGGTCGAGGCGACGTCGGCCGCGGCGACGCGCAGGACGGTCGCGCGGTAGTCGGCGACCCGCTCCGCGAACAGGTCGAGGATCGCCTCCTCGTGGTGGCGGCGCAGGTAGCCGCGGTCGATCCGCTCGTAGGCGGCGGCGACCTCGGCGGCGGGCCGGGCGGGCGCCGCCCGCTCGATCCGGCGCAGGATCTCCTCGCGCGCGTTCACCGTTCCCCCTCCTCGCGCCCGCCGCCGGTCCGGGCCCACCCGGCGCGGAACGACTCGGGCGGCGGCGCGGGCGCGTCCCGCGTCTCGGTCCAGGCGCCGAGTGGCCCGGGCAGCCGCCGGATCCGGCCGCCGCGCG
>NZ_JBFARL010000167.1:0-18004 GCF_040674655.1 Actinomadura sp. NPDC049753
TGTAAGACGGCTGGGCGGCGTGCTCCTCACGGGCCAAGTACGGTCGCCGACGTCGCCGAAGCTGTGACCATGTCTAGTCCCACGAGATGCTTGACAGGCGAACCTCGCCGACCTCGTCCACGCCGCGGTCGACGCGCGCCTGGACCGGATCGAGCCGATGCGCCGCCCGCCGGTCGACGTCCGCCTCGGCTGGCGGAAGGACTGAGGTGCCGGCGGGAGGGCCGCCCATGCCCGCGGGAGGTCCGGCAGTGCTGCGCAAGGACAGACGGTGCCGACGGAAGGACTGACGATGAGGATCGCGATCGCGGTGACCGGGGCCGTGCTGCTGCTGGCCGGCGCGGCCGGCCTCGCCCTCGGCCTCGGCGCCTTCGACGCGTTCGGCGCCCTGTCGGGGCGGCCGCTGCTCGACCCCGCGCTGGCGCGCTTCACCCGGGAGACCGGCTGGTTCCTGCCGGCCGCGGCGGGCGCCGCGGAGGTGCTCGCGCTCGCCGGCC
Source organism: Actinomadura sp. NPDC049753 (assembly GCF_040674655.1). Classification (NCBI taxonomy): domain Bacteria; kingdom Bacillati; phylum Actinomycetota; class Actinomycetes; order Streptosporangiales; family Thermomonosporaceae; genus Actinomadura; species Actinomadura sp. NPDC049753. The sequence continues at coordinate 495 of NZ_JBFARL010000167.1, forward strand.
AGCTGTGGCTGGTCCTCCAGGTGCGGGCCGTCGTCCACCAGCGGTGGCCCGACCTCGACCCCGAGACCCGCGCCCGGGCCCGCGCCGCCGCCGACGTCCTGCACCGGGACGCGCGCGGGCTGCCCGGCGTCCAGGACGCCCGCGCCCGCCTCACCGGGACGGCCGACCGGCCGCGCCTGCGGCTGAACGTGTCCTGCGCGGGCGACACCCTCGTGAGCGAGGTGTACGGCGAACTGGGCGCGGGCCCGGTCGAGCGGTACCGCCGCGCGGTCGGCATGCCCGACCTCCCGGTGGTGATCCGCTTCCGGCCGGAGGTCGAGCGGCCCCGCAGGCGCCGTCCGCAGCCCGAGTCCGCCTGAGACGGCCGCCCGGCGCCGGAGCGGGGACGCGCGGCGCCGGGCGGCCGGGCCTCTAGGCGGGCGCGCCGCCGGGCGCGGGGATTGGAACCCTCCGCGAACCGGACGGCTCGGCGGCCGGACCGAGCCCCTGGAGCGCGAACCGGTGAGCAGCGCGACGAGCAGCGCCTGCAGCACCTGCCCGGCCGACCTCGGCCGCTCTGGCGACCGAGCCGATGCCGAGGACGATCGTGCAGAAGATGATCGGCGAGATCATCATCTTGATCAGGTCGACGAAGGCGGTGCCGATCGGCTTCAGCTCCTGCGCGAAGTCCGGCGCGGCGAGGCCGACCACGGCCCCCGCCACCACGGCGGCGACGACGGCGAGGTACAGGTGGTGGACGCGGGTGCGCGCCGGCGGGGAGGCGGACGGGGCCACAGGGGACCTCCTCGGCTCAGGACCCCGGCGCCGGTGCGAGGGGCGGCGCCCGCCCGGTCCGGTCGGATCCGCGGGCGGGCCGCCGCCCCGCGGCGGCGCCCATCCTCCGGCCGGAGCCGGAGCATGCACACCGTGGGCGCCGCTCTGGAGGTGAGCTCGCAGGTCGGGCGGGGGCTGGGAGTCTGTCCCCACGCGACTATGCGCGGTTCTGTGACCGGGGTCACCCTTGTGTACATTTCGTTCACGGCAAGGTGCGATGTGGTGACGGCGAGATGCGAGGGGGAGGGGCGGGAGTGCGTCCTCGATGGGCGGCGCCGGGCCGCTGGAGCCTGGCCCGGCAGCTGCTCGTGCTCCAGGCGGCGATCGTCGGGCTCCTCGTGGCGGCCGGCGCGGCGCTGGCCTTCCTCGACTCCGGCCGGGCCGTGGACGACAGCGCCGCCCAGACGGTCTCGGCGGTCGCGGCGAGCATCGCCGACGCCCCGACCGTCCGGGCCGCGCTGGCCGACCCGGACCCGAGCCGCCTCCTGCAGCCCTACGCCGAACGCGTCCGGCACGACACCGGCGTCGACTTCATCACGATCATGAGCCCGGCCGGGATCCGCTACACGCACCCGAACCCCGCGCGCATCGGCGGGACGTTCGTCGGCAACACCGCCCCCGCGCTCGCCGGACGGACGTTCACCGAGACCTACACCGGCACGCTCGGGCCGTCCGTGCGCACCGTCGCGCCCGTCTTCGGCGAGGACCGCCGCGTGGTGGCCCTGGTCGCGGTCGGCATCACGGTCAAGGCGATCTCGGCGGAGCTCCGCCAGCGCCTGCTGGCCCTCGGCGCCGTCGCCGGGGCGGTCCTCGCCGTCGGGATGGCCGGCAGCTACCTCGTCTCCGCCCGCCTGCGCCGCCAGACCCGCGGCGTCGCCCCCGACGAGCTGCGCGGCATGTTCGAGTACTACGAGGCGATCCTGCACGCCGTCCGCGAAGGACTCCTCATCCTCGACCGCACCGGCCGCATCGTCCTCTGCAACGACGCCGCGAGGCACCTCCTCGACCTCGACGCCCCCCACGGCCCCTTCCCGTCCGCCGCGATTCCCGGGCGGGCCCGGGGGGAGCCGCAGGGGCGGGACGTCGCGGAGCTGGGGTTGCCGGAGGAGCTGGTGGCGACGCTGGTGTCGGCCGAGCCGCGGTCGGACGAGATCCATGTGGGGGACACGCGGGTGCTCGTGGTGAACACCTCGCCCGTCCGGTCGCGGGACCGGGTGATGGGCAACGTCGTCACCCTGCGGGACCACACCGAGCTGCAGGCGCTGACGGGCGAGCTGGACACGGTGCGCGGGTTCGCCGAGTCGCTGCGCTCGCAGGCGCACGAGGCCGCGAACCGCCTGCACACGGTGGTGTCGCTGGTGGAGCTGGGCCGTCCCGCGCAGGCCGTGGAGTTCGCGACCGCCGAGCTGGCGAGCGCGCAGCGGCTCACCGACCGGGTCGTCGGCTCGGTCGGCGAGCCGGTGCTGGCCGCGCTGCTGCTCGGCAAGTCCGCCGAGGCGGGGGAGCGCGGCGTGGAGCTCGTGATCGGCGAGGACACCGTGATCGAGGGCGCGATCGAGCCGCGGGACCTGGTCACGATCCTCGGGAACCTCATCGACAACGCGGTCGACGCCGCCATCGAGGGCGCCGCCGCCCGGCCGCCGCGCGTCGGCGTCGGCGCCCGCGTGGAGGACGGGGCGCTCGTGCTGGAGGTGTCCGACAGCGGGCGGGGCGTGGACCCCGCCGCCGTGCCCGCGATGTTCCGGCGCGGCTGGACGACGAAGACGTCCGGCGGCGCGGTCGGGCACGGCCTCGGCCTCGCCCTGGTCGGCCAGGCCGTCCGCCGCAACGGCGGTGACGTGCGGGTGGCCGCGGCCGGCCCCGGCCGCGGCGCCGTGTTCACCGTCCGGCTGCCCCTGCCGGGGCGGGCCGCCGGGGCCGGGCCCGAGGGGGGCGAGCTGTGATCAGGGTGCTGGTGGTCGAGGACGACCCGGTGGCGGCGGAGGCGCACAGGACCTACGTCGAGCGGGTCGCCGGGTTCACGGTCGCCGGGGTCGTGCACTCGGGGGCGGACGCGCTCCGGTTCTGCGAGCGGACGCAGGTCGACGTCGTCCTGCTGGACTTCTACCTCCCGGACACCCACGGCCTCACCGTCTGCCGCGCGCTGCGCGCCGGGGGACGGGACGTGGACGTCATCGCCGTGACGTCCGCGCGGGACCTCGCGGTGATCCGCACCGCCGTGGCGGTCGGCATCGTCCAGTACCTGCTGAAACCGTTCACCTTCGCGTCGCTGCGCGACAAGCTCGTCCGGTACGCGCGGTTCCGGGAGCAGGCGGTGGGCTCGGGGGAGGTCAGCGGGCAGGCGGACGTGGACGGGATGCTCGCCACGCTCCGCACCCCCGACCACCACGCGCTGCCCAAGGGGATGAGCGGGGAGACGCTCCAGGCCGTCACCGGCGTGCTGGAGTCCGCGGCCGAGGGCCTGTCCGCCGCCGCTGCCGCCGACCTCACCGGCGTCTCCCGGGTCACCGCGCGCCGCTATCTGGAGTATCTGGCGGAGAACGGGCTGGCCGACCGCCGGCCCCACTACGGCCAGGTCGGCCGTCCTGAGGTGCGCTTCTATCCCCGTTAGACGGGGTACCTATGGACCGACAGTTGGAACGACATCGGGGGAGTTGTCGTGAACGACAAGCCTGGCAAGCCCGGTAAGCCCACGGGCAAGGCGGAGTCCGAACCGGAGCGCGAGAAGCGGCCGCGCCGCGGCGAGGAGGCCACGGGCAAGGGGCCGAAGCGGAAACCGGGCGACGCCGCTCGCAAGATGCGGGAGATGTACAAGGGCTAGACGTCGCGTCGGGAGGGGGCGGCCCCGATGCTTGACGACGGCTTGGGCTCCCATTTTGGGTCTATGTCGGCTTATGGGGCTAACGTCCGAAGAGAACGCGAAAGTCGAGGAGAACGAGGAGGCGCGCTTGTCCGACCGACGACACTCGGGCGGCTCCACCGAGGGGCTCTTCGACGCATGGAGGGTAGAGACGGACCACGGCACGGGCCCCTCCCGCTGAGCGGCCCGAAGACCCGGGGGCGGTAGCGATCGGCTACGGCCTCCGGGTCTTCGTCTGGTGGGTTGTGTTATCCAACTCACTGTCGAAGCGGATTGTGCTCTCCGGCTCGTCGAGCGGATACTGCGCGAGTGAGTTGGAAAATACAACGGAGGTGGGGTCCATGCGGGACGCGGTGATCGTGGAGGCGGTGCGCACGCCGCTGGGCAAGGGCAAGGCCAACGGGGTCCTGCACGGCGACCACCCGGCCGACCTGCTGGCGCGGACGCTGGCGTCCCTGGTCGAGCGGGCGGGCATCGACCCGGGGGCCGTGGACGACGTGATCGGCGGCGTGGTCACCCAGGCCGGAGACCAGGCGCTCAACATCACCCGCACGGCCGTCCTCGCCGCGGGGTTCCCCGAGAGCGTCCCCGCCATGACGGTCGACCGGCAGTGCGGCTCGTCCCAGCAGGCGCTGCACATCGCGGCGCAGGGCGTGCAGAGCGGCGCCTACGACATCGCCATCGCGTGCGGGGTCGAGTCGATGTCGCGGGTGCCGATGGGGTCGAGCGTCCTGCCGGGCAGCGACCCGTTCGGGACGCTGCTCCCCGAGCGCTACCCGGGCGGGCTCGTCGGCCAGGGCATCAGCGCCGAGCTGATCGCCGCGCGCTGGAACCTGTCGCGTGAGGAGCTCGACGCCTACGCCGCCGAGTCCCACCGCCGCGCCGCCGAGGCGTGGAAGAACGGCGAGTTCGACCGGGAGGTCGCCTGGCCGGGGCAGCGGGACGAGACCGTCCGCCCGGCGACGTCGCCGGAGATCCTCGCCGGCCTGCGGCCCGCCTACCACGACGAGCGCATGGCCGAGCGGTTCCCCGAGATCGGCTGGAAGATCACCGCGGGCAACGCCTCCCCGGTCAACGACGGCGCCGCCGCCGTCCTCGTCATGGGCGCCGACGTCGCCGCGCGGCTCGGCCTGCGCCCGCGCGCCCGCTTCCACGCCTTCGCCGTGACCGGCGACGACCCCCTGCTCATGCTCACCGCGATCATCCCCGCGACCGCGAAGGTGCTGGAGCGCGGCGGCCTCACCCTGGACGACATCGATCTGTTCGAGGTGAACGAGGCGTTCGCCCCGGTCGTCCTGGCGTGGGCGCGCGAGACCGGCGCCGACCTCGCGCGCGTCAACGTGCGCGGCGGCGCGATCGCGATCGGCCACCCGCTCGGCGCGAGCGGCGCCCGCCTCATGACGACCCTGCTGCACGCCCTGGAGGACCGCGGCGGCAGGTTCGGCCTCCAGACCATGTGCGAGGCGGGCGGACTGGCCAACGCCACCGTCGTGGAGCGGCTCTGACGGGCGGTCGGGCCAGGTCCGGCGGCTAGGCTTCCCGGTATGCCGAAGGACGCCGACCCGCGCGAGTGCTCGATCGCCGACACCCTGGACCTGGTCGGCGAGCGCTGGAGCCTGCTGGCGATCCGGGAGCTGAGCTACGGGGTGCGGCGCTTCGACCAGATCGTCCGCAACACCGGCGCGTCCCGCGACATCCTCACCGCCCGCCTCCGCAAGCTGGAGGCGGGCGGCGTCATCCGCCGCGAGCGCTACAGCGACCACCCGGTGCGCCACGAGTACCGCCTCACGCCCGCCGGCGTGGAGCTGTGCGACGTCCTGCTCGTGCTGATGGCCTGGGGAGACCGGCACCTGCACCCGGACGACCCGCCCGTCCGGTGGCAGCACTCCTGCGGCGAGACGGTCAGCCCCCAGGTGGTCTGCCGCCACTGCGGCAACGAGGCCCGCCAAGGCGCCCATTCCCCCATCGGCCGGGGCGCCCGCCCCTGACCCCGCCCGCGACCGGCGGCGCGCGGCCGGGCGGGCGTGCGGCTCAGGGGACGCTCATCGCTCGGCGGCCAGGCGGATGCCGAGGCCGATGAACAGGGTGCCGACGGTGGCGTTGAGCCGCCTGCGGGCGGTGTGCCGACGGCGCAGCCAGTCCCCGATGCGGCCCGCGAGGACGCCGACCGTGCCGTCCACGAGGAACTCCAGCGCGATGAGGATGGCGCCGAGGATCGCGAACTGCGCCCACACGTGCCCGAGGCCGGGATCGATGAACTGGGGCAGGAACGCGATGGTGAAGGTGACCATCTTCGGGTTGAGCAGGTTGGTCAGCAGTCCGTTGAGATACGCCCGCCGCCCCGAGACCCCGGCCGGTTCCGCCTCCACGTCCCTGCGGTGCCGCAGGGTCTGGACGCCCAGATAGATCAGGTAGGCGGCCCCGGCGACCCGGACCACCGTGAACGCGACCGGCACCGCCGCGAAGAGCGCGGCCAGCCCCGCCGCGGCCACGGCGACGTGCACCGCCTCGCTCGTCGCGACCCCGGCCGTGGCGAGCAGCCCCGCGCGCGGCCCGCCCCGCATGCCGCATCCGAGGATGAACAGCATGTCGGGACCGGGGATCACCATGGCGATGATCGAGGTCACGAAGAAGACCGCGAGCAGGTGAGAATCGATCGGCATGTCGCGATCATCACATGGTTCCCGGCGTGGGCGGAACCTGCTGACCTGGGCGGGCTGCCGGAGATCGTGCGGTCAGCGGGCCGATGCGGGGCGTCCCCCGGCCGCCCGGGCCAGGGCGGTGGCGAGGCGGTCGCGGGCCTCGGTCTGGGCGGTGATGCGCGCGTCGAGGACGGCGAGGCGGTCCAGGGCGACCCGGAGCCCCTTCTCGGACGGGGGCGAGGCCGCCACATCGCCGTCCAGGCAGACCGAGAACGCGCGCACGTCGTCGAGGGTGAGGCCGACGGCGAGCAGCTCCCGGATGTTGCGGACCCGCACGGCCGCGCCCTCGTCGTAGATCCGGTACCCGTTGCCCGCCCGGCGCGACGTGATCAGGCCCGCCTCCTCGTAGTGCCGCAGCGCGCGCGGCGTCGTCCCGGTGATCCGCGCCAGCTCGCCGATCCGCACCGCCACCACCTCCGCCCCTCGTTCTACCAGGCGGCGGGCCCGCCGGCGCTCAGCCGACCACCGCGCCCCCGTCCACCGCGAGGACGACTCCGGTGACGAACGAGGCATCGGGCGAGGCCAGGCGCGTGATCGCCCACGCGACCTCCTCGGGGCGCCCGATGCGGCCGAGCGGGGTGTGCTCGATCTGCCACCGCCGGAGCGCCGCGAGGCGCTCGGCGGAGAGGCCCTGGTGCTCGCCCATCGGGGTGGCGATCGCTCCGGGAGCCACGGCGGCCACGCGGATGCCGCGGGGCGCGAGCTCCAGGGCCCAGCTGCGCGTGAGCGTCTCCAGCGCCGACTTCGTGGCCGCGTAGAACGCGTTGCCCGGCCAGCCCCGCTGCCCGACGGACGTGCTGACGTTGACGACGACCCCGCCGCCGTCCAGCGCGGGCAGCGCCGCCTGGGTCAGCAGGAGGGGCGCCACCAGGTTCGTCGCGAGCTGCGGCGCGAGCGTCTGCGGGGTGAGGCTCTCCAGGGCCCCGCTCCGGACGATCGCCGCGTTGTTGACCAGCACGTCCAGCCGTCCGTGCGCGTCCGTCACCCTGCGCACGATCTCCGCGGCGGCGCCGTCGCCGGTGATGTCGGCGGCGAGCGGCTCGATGCCGGGATGCCCGTCCGCGGTCTCGGCCAGCGGTCCGGGCCGCCGCCCGACGGCCACCACGCGGGCGCCCTCCGCCGCGAACATGCGTGCCGTGGCGCGTCCGATCCCGGTGCCCGCGCCGGTGACCAGGACGACCCTGTCCTCCGAATTCGTCTCCATGCCCCGAGCCTGGAACCCTGCCGCCAGCGGCAGGGTCAAGCCCGGCCGGCCCTTTCCAGGAGAAGGCGGGCGCCGGTCCGGGCGCGGGCGGCGGCGGTGGGGTCGCCCTGGATTCCGGCGACGACGATGGCGCCCTCGGCGAGCAGGTAGACGGGTTCGGCTGCGGACTCGTCGACGGGGGAGACCAGGGCGACGACCTGGTCGTGGAAGGCCCGCTTGTGGGCTCGCGCCGCGTCCGCGACCGCCGGGGAGGACGAGCCGAGCTCCCCGTGAGCGTTGACCCAGGCGCAGCCGCGGAAGCCGGGCTCGGCGAACCACGCGCCGAGCCAGTCGAACAGGGCGAGGACGCGCCGCCGGGGGTCGGGCTCCGCGTCCAGGTGGGCGGCCAGGCTCGCGCGCCAGCGGCGGTCGCGGCGGTCCAGCATCGCGACGACGAGGGCCTCCTTCGTGGGGAAGAGCCGGTAGATGCGCTTGAGCGGCAGCCCGGACACGGTCCGCAGCTCGTCCATGCCCACCGCCTGGACGCCCTGCCGGTAGAAGAGGCGCTCGGCGACGTCCAGCAGGGCCCGGCGGTCCCGGTCCTGCTGCTCCTCGGTGATCGCGGCCGGCATCGGCGCTCCTGACTTGACGTTGAGAACGATCGTTCCCTACCTTAGCGGCAGAGATGGAGAACGCTCGTTCTCAACCTGAGGAGGCCGCTGTGACCGAGGACCGTCCGCCCTACCCGCCGTTCACCCTGGAGACCGCGAAGCAGAAGGTCCAGGCGGCCGAGGACGCGTGGAACACCCGTGACCCGCAGCGGGTGGCGCTCGCCTACACGCCCGACTCTGTCTGGCGGAACAGGGACCAGTTCGTCACCGGACGGGAGGAGATCATCGCCTTCCTGACGGCGAAGTGGGAGCGGGAGCTCGACTACGCGCTGCGCAAGAGCCTGTGGGGGTTCCGCGAGAACCGCATGGCCGTCCGGTTCCAGTACGAGTGGCACGACGCCGGCGGACAGTGGTGGCGCAGCTACGGCAACGAACTGTGGGAGTTCGACGAGCGCGGCCTGATGCGGCGGCGGGAGGCGAGCATCAACGACGTCGCGATCGGCGAGGCCGACCGGCGCATCCGCGGCCCGCGCCCCGCCGACGAGCACGGCCTCGACATCCCGCTCCGGTAGCGGGCCGAGCTCAGCACTCGATGACGTTGACGGCGAGGCCGCCGCGCGAGGTCTCCTTGTACTTGTCGAGCATGTCGCGGCCCGTGTCGCGCATGGTCTTGATGGCCTTGTCGAGGGAGACGAAGTGGCGGCCGTCGCCGCGCAGCGAGATCCGGGCGGCGCTGATGGCCTTCACGGCGCCGACGGCGTTGCGCTCGATGCAGGGAACCTGGACCAGCCCGCCGACCGGGTCGCAGGTCAGGCCGAGGTTGTGCTCGATGCCGATCTCGGCGGCGTTCTCCACCTGCTCGGGGGTTCCGCCGAGGACCTCGGTGAGCCCGGCGGCGGCCATCGAGCAGGCCGAGCCGACCTCGCCCTGGCAGCCCACCTCGGCCCCGGAGATGGAGGCGTTCTGCTTGAACAGCACGCCGATCGCCCCGGCGGTCAGCAGGAACCGCACGACGCCCTCGTCGTCACGCCCCGGGATGAACCGGTCGTAGTAGTGCAGGACGGCCGGGATGATGCCCGCGGCGCCGTTGGTCGGGGCGGTGACGATGCGCCCGCCCGCCGCGTTCTCCTCGTTGACGGCCAGCGCGAACAGGGTGATCCAGTCCATCGCGTGGAGCGGGTCGGCCGCCTTCTCCGCGGACAGCTGGCGGTGCAGCTGGGGAGCGCGGCGGCGCACCTTGAGCCCGCCCGGCAGGAGTCCCTCGCGGGTGCAGCCGCGGGTCACGCACGCCCGCATGACGTGCCAGAGTTCGAGCAGGCCGTCGTGGATCTCGGAGGCGTCGCGGCCGAACGCCTTCTCGTTCTCCAGCATCAGCGCCGAGATCGACAGGCCCGTCTCCCGGCAGCGCTCCAGCAGCTCGGCGGCCGTGTCGAAGGGGTGCGGCAGGACGGTGTCGTCGGGCTTGATGCGGTCGGCGCCGGTGGCGTTCTCGTCCAGGATGAACCCGCCGCCGACGGAGTAGTACACCTTCGCGCGCAGCTCCTCGCCGGAGCCGTCCAGGGCCGTGAACCGCATCCCGTTGGGATGGCCGGGCAGCGACTCCTTGCGCTCGAAGACCAGGTGCTCGTTGACCACGAACGGGATGTCGTGGTCGCCGAACAGCCGCAGGGCCCCGCGCTCGCGGATCGCGGCGAGCCGCTCGTCCACCAGGTCGACGTCGACGAGTTCGGGCTTGTCGCCTTCGAGACCGAGGATGACGGCCTTGTCGGAGCCGTGGCCCTTGCCGGTGAGGCCGAGCGACCCGTAGAGGGTGACCGCGACGGACGCCGTCTTCTCCAGCAGCCCGTCGCGCTGGAGCCCCCGGGCGAACCGGTGCGCCGCGGCCATCGGACCCCCCGTGTGGGAGGACGACGGACCGATACCGATCTTGAACAGGTCGAAAACGCTGATGGCCATAGCTACCTCGTTGTAGCCGCGCCCCCTCCCCCTTCAGGGGAGCCCCGCGAGGGGAGGGGACGCCGGAACGTCACAGGTTCGGGTACAGGGGGTGCTTGTCCGCCAGCGCCTTCACCCGCGCGGCGAGCCCGTCCCGGTCGAAGGACGGCTGCAGCGCCAGCGCGATCACGTCCGCGACCTCGGCGAAGTCCTCGGCGGTGAAGCCGCGGGTCGCGAGGGCCGGGGTGCCGATCCGCAGACCGGACGTCACCATCGGCGGGCGCGGGTCGTTCGGCACCGCGTTGCGGTTGACCGTGATGCCGATGTCGTGCAGGCGGTCCTCGGCGTCGCGCCCGGTGAGCTCGGAGTCCACCAGGTCGACCAGCACGAGGTGGACGTCCGTCCCGCCGGTCAGCACCTTGACGCCGGCCTTGGCGGAGTCCTCGGCGAGCAGGCGCTCGGCGAGCAGCTTCGCGCCCTCCACCGTCGCCGCCTGCCGGGCCCGGAACTCCTCCGACGCGGCGATCTTCAGGGCGACGGCCTTGGCGGCGATCACGTGCTCCAGCGGGCCGCCTTGCATACCGGGGAACACCGCGGAGTTGATCTTCTTGCCGTACTCCTCGCGGGCGAGGATCAGCCCGCCGCGGGGACCCCCGAGCGTCTTGTGCGTCGTGGTCGTCACGATGTCGGCGTGCGGGACCGGCGAGGGGTGCAGCCCCGCCGCCACCAGGCCCGCGAAGTGCGCCATGTCGACCATGAGCAGCGCCCCGACCGAGTCGGCGATCCGCCGGAACGCGGCGAAGTCGAGCTGACGCGGATACGCCGACCATCCCGCCACGATCATCTTCGGCCGGTGCTCGGCCGCGAGCGAGGCCACCTCGTCCATGTCGACCAGGCCGTCCTCGGCGCGGACGTGGTACGGCACCACGTTCAGCACCTTGCCGGAGTAGTTCAACCGCATCCCGTGCGTGAGATGCCCGCCGTGCGCGAGGTCGAGGCCGAGGATCGTGTCGCCGTGCTGGAGCAGCGCGAAGTACACCGCCGTGTTCGCCTGCGCCCCGCTGTGCGGCTGGACGTTCGCGTGCTCGGCGCCGAACAGCGCCTTGGCCCGGTCGATCGCGAGCTGCTCGGTGACGTCGACGAACTCGCAGCCGCCGTAGTACCGGCGGCCCGGGTACCCCTCGGCGTACTTGTTCGTCAGGACCGACCCCTGCGCCTCCAGCACCGAGACCGGCGCGAAGTTCTCCGACGCGATCATCTCCAGGGTGCCCTGCTGGCGGCGCAGCTCCGCGGCGACGGCCTCGGCGACCTCCGGATCGGCCGTCGCGAGGGAGTCGTTCAAACTCATGATTCCTCGATCAGCTTGTCGTAGGCGGCGGAGTCGAGCAGGTCGCCCGGCTCCTCCGAGATCCGCACCTTGAAGATCCAGCCCTCGCCGTACGGGTCGTCGTTGATGACCTTCGGCTCGTCCACCACCGCGCTGTTGATCGCGGTGATCTCGCCGCTGACGGGGGAGTAGACGTCGCTGACCGACTTGGTCGACTCCACCTCGCCGCACGGCTCGCCCGCCTCGACGGTGTCGCCCTCCGACGGCTGCAGCTCGATGTAGACGATCTCACCGAGGGCGTCGGCGGCGTGCGCGGTGATGCCGACCGTGACGATGCCGTCCTCGCCACCGAGGCCCGACACCCACTCGTGCTCCTCGCTGTAGCGGAGCTCCTCCGGAACGCTCACGATCACTTCTCTCTTTCCACTGTGGGGGCGCGCCCCACACCGCCGGACAACTTGTTCAGGAACGCTTGTAGAACGGCAGGGCCACCACGTCCACCGGCTCGTGCCGGCCGCGGACGTCCACGGCGAGGCCCGCCTCCTCGACGCCGCTGTCGAGGTACGCCATGGCGATCGGCGTGCCCAGTGTGGGCGACGGGGCGCCGCTCGTCACGATTCCGCACGGCGCGCCGCCGGACGTGACGACCTGGTACCCCTTGCGAGGCGCGCGACGCCCCCGCGCGACCAGTCCCACGAGCCTACGGCCCGGCGGCGTCTGCGCCTGCGCCGCCAGGGCGGCCTTACCCACGAAATCGGCTGGCTTGTCCAGCTTCACCACCCGGCCGAGGCCCGCCTCGAACGGCGTCGTCTCGGCCGTCAGCTCGTTCCCGTACAGCGGCATCCCCGCCTCCAGGCGCAGCGTGTCGCGCGCCGAAAGCCCCGCCGGGACGACCCCCTCCACCGCGGCGAGCGCCCCCCACAACCGGACCGCGTCGGACGCGTCCACGAACAGCTCGAACCCGTCCTCGCCCGTGTACCCCGTGCGGGCGACCAGCGCGTCCACTCCCGCGACCCGCCCCGCCAGAATCGCGTAGTACTTCAGGTCCCCCAGCGGCGCGTCCGTGAACCCTTCGAGAATCCCCTGGGAACGCGGCCCCTGCAGGGCGATCAGCGCATACGTGTCGGACCGGTCGTCCACCGCCGCCTCGAACCCCGCGGCCCGCTCGACCAGCGCCTCCCGGACGACGGCGGCGTTCGCCGCGTTCGCCACCACCATCCACGTCTCGTCCGCGAGCCGGTAGACGATCAGGTCGTCCAGGACGCCGCCGTCATGCCCGCAGATCATCGTGTAGCGGGCCTTGCCCACCGGCATCGGCGACAGGTTCCCGACCAGCGCGAAGTCCAGCGCGGCCCCCGCGCCCGGACCCGAAAGGAAGATCTCCCCCATGTGCGACAGGTCGAACAGCCCCGCCCCCGTGCGGACGGCCTGGTGCTCGGCGGTCTCACTCGCGTAGCGCAGCGGCATCAGATAGCCGGCGAAGTCGACGAGATTCGCGCCGAGGTCCTCATGGACGTCGTGCAGCGGCGTCTTCTTCGCGGTCGGATCGGCGGACATGGGCTCGGCTCCTTCGTCACGGGCGCGCATGGTCCATCGTCCCACTCGCGCACCGGGCGTATCGGTGCCTCCCCCTCTGTCATCGGCGCCTGAGAGCTTCACCCGCCGCGCACGGCGGGCTTTCACCTTCGGCGGGGGACCGGAGTCCCCGCTTTCCAGAGGTCGCCTGGCCCGTGCGGTCCGTGGGCCTGAGAGGTTCCGGGGAGGATTTGCTCCTTCGGCGTCCCCCACCGGCTGCGAGGGACTCTCCCGCACGGGATCATCAGCTGTCGAAGAAGGCTAGCAGTGTTCATTGCGTTTTTTCAGGTCGGGGCCTTGGGGGCCCCGACCTGAAAAAACGCGTGCGATCGCTGCATCGCTTCGGCTCGCCTTGCGGCTCGCTGCGCGATCAGTTCCTTGCTTCGCTCGGAACTGCCTTCGGACGCGATCGCGAGTGTTGAGGTCGTCGCTGGCGGGGGTGGCGGCTGAGGTTGTCTCGTTGGACGGTTGCTGCTGGTGCTTCCGTTTCGGTGTCCCTCTGTACGGGTCGTCTCGACCGTTGCGCTTCTTGGTGAAGGTGACGGTCTCCCCCGGCTCCGGCTCAGGACGATGGTTGCGGTGCGGGGTGGTCTGCCCTCGTCGTCAGCGTGGGGGTGGGGTGGCGGGGGCTGACATGGACTTCACGCAGGTTTGCAGGGCCGCCCTGATCTTCTTCAGCTCGTCGGGGGCGGGGGACCTTGTGGGGTTCGGGGTCGGCATCTGGACGCCCTGGTCGTGCATGCAGTCGTTGAAGGCTTTGACCGCCTTCGACTGGGCTGGAGGGAGGGGCGTCGTCTCGGTGCCCTTGCCGGGGTTAGGGGTGGAGGGGGCCTTTGTCTCGGCGGTCGGGGCGGGGGAGGACGACGCTCCCGTCGTGGTGCCGCCGTCGTCGCTGCCGCCGCAGCCGGCCAGGGCCAGCGTCAGGGCCAGTACCGCTACATGACCGCGCTTCAAGGTGAGAACCTCCGTGGCCGGGGTGGGGCGCCCATGATGGGCGGTCGGCCCTGCTCGCGGATACGCGCTCTCGTGCCAATGATGCGCGGCCGGGTTAGCACCGCGCATCAAAGTGGCCTGCGGCACGGGCCGCTTCTTCGTTCGCCTCAACCGGATCGCGGGCCGTAACGTACTCTGAACTGGTTGTCGGAGATCACCCCCGGGTGCGCGGGGTGGACGGACCCGGAGGGCACGCCGCATGGTCTACTACCTGGCTGGAGCGTTGATCCTCTTCTTCGGCCTGCTGGTCTCCATCGCGCTGCACGAGCTCGGGCACTTCTCCTTCGCCAAGCTGTTCAGGGTGCGGACCACGCAGTTCATGGTCGGGTTCGGGCCCACCATGTGGTCGAGGCACAAGGGCGAGACCGAGTACGGGGTCAAGTGGATCCCGCTCGGCGGCTACATCCGCATGATCGGCATGCTGCCGCCGCGCAAGGGCGACGCGCCCGGGCAGGTGCGGCGGATCAGCACCGGGCCGTGGCAGGGGCTGATCGAGTCCGCGCGGGGGGCCGCGCTGGAGGAGGTCGGGCCCGGCGACGGGGACCGCGTGTTCTACGCCAAGAAGTGGTGGCAGAAGCTGCTCATCATGTTCGGCGGGCCCGCGATGAACCTGCTCCTGTCGGTGATGTTCTTCGCGATCCTGCTGATGGGCATCGGCGTCAACCAGCCGCAGCCGGTGATCAAGGAGGTCGCCGAGTGCATGGTGCCGGCCAGCGCCAAGGTCACCGCGTGCCCGGCGGGCGCGACGCCGACGCCCGCGCGGCAGGTCGGCCTCCAGGCCGGCGACCGGATCGTCGCGTTCGACGGCGAGAAGATCGACGACTATCCGCAGTTGCAGCGGCTGATCCGCGAGGACGGCGGCAAGACCGTCCCGATGACCGTCCGGCGGGACGGCAGGGACGTGCGGGTGAACGTCCCGATCACCCGCAACCAGATGTACGACCTCAAGGACGAGGACAAGGTCGTCAACGTCGGGTTCCTCGGCATCACACCGTCCAGCGGGATCGAGCGGCAGGGGCCGGGCGCGGTCGCGAGCACGATGGGCGACCTGACCGCGCGCACCGTCGGCGCCCTGGTGCGGATGCCGCAGAAGATGGTCGGCGTGTGGAACGCGGCCTTCGGCGGCGAGGAGCGCGACCCCAACGGGCCGATCGGCGTGGTCGGCGTCAGCCGGATCGGCGGCGAGGTCGCCGCGTCCGACGACTTCACCGGCACGCAGAAGGTCTCCTTCTTCGTGATGCTGCTCGGCTCGCTGAACCTCGCGGTCGGGCTGTTCAACCTCATCCCGCTGCTGCCGCTGGACGGCGGGCACATCGCCGGCGCGCTCCTGGAGGCGGTCAAGAAGGCCTTCGCCCGGATCTTCCGCAGGCCCGACCCCGGTTACGTGGACGTGGCCAAGGCGCTGCCGGTGACGTACGTGATGGCGGTCATCCTCATCGTCATGGGCGGCCTGCTGATCTACGCCGACCTGTTCAACCCGATCCGCGTCACCGGGTGACGTCCGGCATCGTGCCGGTCTTCAGGAAGGCGTCCAGCGCGGCGAGGTAGGGGGCGATGTCGAGGCCCTGCTCCGCCAGCCACGCGTCCGACCCGTAGGTGCCCGCGTAGCGCTCGGCGCCGTCGCAGATGAGCGTGACGACGCTGCCGCGCTCCCCGCGGGCCCGCATCTGCGCGATCAGCTCGGCCGCGCCCCACATGTTCGTGCCGGTCGAGCCGCCCACGCTCCGGCCGCTGACCTCGCTCGTCCAGCGCATCGCCGCGATCGACGCCGCGTCCGGCACCCGGATCATCCGGTCGATCACCGTGGGCAGGAACGACGGCTCGACGCGGGGGCGCCCGATGCCCTCGATCCGCGAGCCCGCCGCGGTGCGCTCGGGGTCCCCGTCGGCGAACGAGCCGTGGAACGCCGACCCCTCCGGGTCGACCACCGCGAGCCGCGTCTGGAACATCCGGTAGCGGGCGTACCGGCCGATCGTCGCGGACGTCCCGCCCGTGCCCGCGCCGACCACGATCCAGGACGGCTCGGGGAACCGCTCCAGCCGCATCTGCTCGAAGATCGACTCGGCGATGTTGTTGTTGCCGCGCCAGTCCGTCGCCCGCTCGGCGAAGGTGAACTGGTCCATGAAGTGGCCGCCGCACTCGGCCGCGAGCCGCCGCGACTCCTCGTAGATCGCCGACGGGTCGGCCACCAGGTGGCAGCGGCCGCCGTGGAACTCGATGAGCTGGATCTTCTCCGGGCTGGTGGTGGCCGGCATGACCGCGACGAACGGCAGGCCGAGCAGCCGCGCGAAGTACGCCTCCGACACCGCCGTCGACCCGCTGGACGCCTCGATGATCGTCGTGTCCTGGCGGATCCACCCGTTGGCCAGCCCGTACAGGAACAGCGACCGCGCGAGCCGGTGTTTCAGCGAACCCGTGGGGTGGACGGACTCGTCCTTCAGGTAGAGGTCGATGCCCCACTCCGGGGGCAGCGGGAAAACGTGCAGGTGCGTGTCGGCGCTGCGGTTGGCGTCGGCGTCGACGAGCCGGATCGCCTCGGCGATCCACGCCCGGTACCCGGGATCGCAGCGGTCCACGATGCGGCTCATGGCGGTTCTCCCCCTGATCGTCGGCAGGGTCACACGATATCGGCGCATGTCACGGTGCATCATTGAGGAGGCGGGGGGCAGATGATCGAGATGTTCGACGAACGCATCGTGGCGACCGGCCGGCTGCCGCTGTTCGGTTTCTTCGTCGCGTTCATGGTCACTTTCGTGCTGACGCGGGTGAACGTGCGACTGATCCGCGCGGACGTGCGCTGGTGGTTCCGGAACGTGAAGGCCGGCGACGTGCACATCCACCACGTCGTGTTCGGCGTGGTGCTGATGCTGATGGGCGGGGTGGCGAGCCTCGCCGTCCCGGACGCCTACGTCGGCCTCGACCTCGCGGCGGCGGTGGTGTTCGGGATGGGCTCGGCCCTCGTCCTGGACGAGTTCGCGCTGATCCTGCACCTCAGCGACGTCTACTGGACGGAGAAGGGCCGCGCGTCCGTCGACGCGGTGTTCGTCGCCATGGCGGTGACCGGGCTGCTGCTGCTCGGCATCCGCCCCCTCGGCTACGAGGGCATCGCGCCCGACCACGGCACCGGGCTGATCACCCGCGTCTACGTCGCCTCCCTCGCCGTCAACCTCGTCCTCGCCGTGGTCACGCTGCTGAAGGGCAAGATCTGGACGGGGCTCATCGGCCTGTTCATGCCCGCGCTGCTGATCGTCGGCGCGATCCGGGTGGCGCGGCCCGGCTCGCCCTGGTCGCGCTGGCGCTACGACCCCGGCTCGCGCCGGTACCAGCGGGCCGTCCGGCGCGAGACGCGGCTCCGGCGGCCGCTCATCCGCGCCAAGATCTGGGTGCAGGAGTTCATCGCGGGCCGGCACGACCTCATCCCGCCCGAACTGCTCCAGCGCCGCGTCGACGTCGCCGAGCGGGCCCGCCGCCGCAGGATGGCCCGCGCCGCCGCCCGCGCCGAGCGCCGGGC
>NZ_JBFARL010000168.1:0-17259 GCF_040674655.1 Actinomadura sp. NPDC049753
TGCGCAAGGGCAAGCTCGTGCTCGCGCGCGGCTACACCTGGAGCGTCGACGCGGCGCTGAGCGTCCAGCCGACGTCGCTGTTCCGCCCGCCGGCCCCGCCCCAACCGCTCACCGCAGGGGCGCGCCGCCGCCCTGACAAGTCGACGCCGAAGCCTCTAAGCCCGTTCGGCGACGAGCACCAGGGCGTGACTGTGGTCGAGCGCCGTTGAAGTCCTCCGGGGACTGCCGGAAGATCGGTTGAGGGTGCGCTACTGGGGAACCCCGTGGTTCCCCAGACCCCTCCTGGACCCGGAGGGCACTCCCGCGCGAATTTGTCTGGCTTGGGGTTCGCGCCGTTCGCGCGGGAGTACCCTCCGGACAGGTTCGTTCGTCTGTTATGGACGAGCGTCGGGGCAGGTGAGAGAAGCAGTCATAAAAATCAGTGACAGCAACCGTGACAGCAACACCAGCACACGCCGCCGCACGGGAGCAGCCCTCACCACAAGGTCAGCGCCGGGACGCCAGGCCACAACCTTGACCATGATCGAACTGATAAGGATGAGGCCGGTGGTTCAAGTCCACCTAGGCCCACTCGGAGTTGGGAGTGGTGTGGTCGAAGCCCGTTGGGCTTCTTCCCCGCCACTCCTTCGTCGTTTCTGCCCGGGGGGCGACCCCCGGACCCCCGATGTGGGGGCTCCGCCCCCACGCCCCCTGCCGGTTGCGGTTTCTGGGCGGGCACGTGGCTGAATTGGGCGGGCTTTGGCTTACTGACTACCTCCCCCCGTGCGGCCGTACCTGGGAGTTGATCGTCCGAGACTCACTCCATTTTGAGTGTCGACGCCTTCGCGGGGGAGGACGAAGACGAGGGTGAGGGACCCGGCACGAGCGTTGCCGTCCGGGAGGCAGCTCAACGATCGCTTGGTGAGCGTGCGCATGGCCGACGGGGCCGGCTGACCTAGACTCCTCGCATGAATCTCACCGACGCGACTCGCATGATTCTGGCGGAGTCTGCGGCCTTTCCCGAGCTGATGAGGGTCACTCGCGACGCGTACGACGAGTTGGCCGCCGGTCGCCAGGTTCATCACGCCACCCTCAGTTGGATGGTCCGAGAGGCCAGCCGCAAGGACCTCTACGGCGTTCTCATCCAGAAGCACGGCGCCGACGTCTTTGACGACATGATCACTGTTCTCTGCCGTGAGATCGATCGGCAGGCCCCTGTTCCCAGCCGCTGACAGCAGCGGTGACGGCTTCGGCCAGGTCGTCCACTACCAGGGCTACCGCCTCGACCAACGCCTTGCCTGACGGAGTGCCGGTCACCGTCCACACTTCCCGGTCTTCCTCCTCCACACCGGAGACGCCGTCGACGGCGCTCAGCGCGTCTGCGATGCGGCGGCGCAACTCGGATTCGAGAGGGTCCGTGCGGACGAACTCCATCACCCAGACGCTGACACTCCACAGCGGCCCCGCTCGAAGCTTGGAGGCCGAGACCGCGCGACGGTCCGGATCATCTGTCTTCCGTATCCACTCTTCGGCTATCCCGGAGTCGAGCGGCTGAACCTGCTGGACGTCGTCACTCACGCGACGAGGCTAGTGCGGATCCGTGCGGCTTGTGGGGGCGTGGTGATCCCCAGGAAGAATCGGACGGATTGCCCGCACCGAGCCGGACAGGGGCGGGCAGAACGTCGTCGGTGGGAGCCGTGAACGGGTGGCGTTCGCCGATCAGGTGCGCAGTTGCTCGTTGAGCCGTGCGGCCTGTCGCGTGAGGTGATCGCGTTCGGGAAGGTTGGGCGCTGATCGGGCGGCTTGGGCGTAGAGCCGTGCCGCGGTGACCGGGTCGCCGTCACGTTCGTGCAGGTACGCCGCGGCGGCGGTGTAGCGGGGCAGGGACGGGTCGAGCTCCGCCAGGGCGGCCAGGCCGGCTCGCGGGCCGTCGGCCTCGCCGACCGCGACGGCCCGGTTGAGGCGGGCCACCGGGTTGTCGGTGAGGCGCACCAGCTCGTCGTACCACTCGACGATCTGAACCCAGTCGGTCTCGGCGGCCGTCTGGGCGTCGGCGTGGAGCGCGGCGACGGCGGCCTGGGCCTGGAACTCGCCCAGGCGATCGCGGACGAGCGCCGCCTGGAGCACGTCGACGCCCTCGGCGATCATGCGGGTGTCCCACAGGCTGCGGTCCTGCTCGGCGAGAGGCACGAGCCTGCCGTCGGGCCCGGTCCGCGCCGCGCGCCGTGCGTGGTGCAGCAGCATGAGCGCGAGCAGGCCCGCCACCTCCTCGTGGTCGATCCTGGCGGCGAGTTGGCGGGTGAGCCGGATCGCCTCGGCCGCCAGGTCGACGTCGCCGGAGTAGCCCTCGTTGAAGACCAGGTAGAGCACGCGCAGCACGGTGGCGACGTCACCGTGCCGGTTGAACCGGACGTCCGAGACGGTCCGTTTGGCCCTGCTGATCCGCTGGGCCATGGTCGCTTCCGGCACGAGGTAGGCCTGCGCGATCTGGCGCGTGGTCAGGCCGCCGACCGCGCGGAGCGTGAGCGCGACGGCCGAGGCCGGTGTCAGGGACGGATGCGCGCACAGGAAGTAGAGCTGGAGCGTGTCGTCCACCGCCTCGCCCTGGCCCGGCGCGGGCTCGGTCTCGACGCGCACCTCGCGGTGCCGCCGGGAGGTGTCGGCGCGGGCGGCGTCGAGGAACTTGCGCCAGGCGACGGTGACCAGCCAGCCCTTGGGGTCCTGCGGCATGTCGTCCGGCCACACGCGCACGGCCTCGACCAGTGCGTCCTGCACGGCGTCCTCGGCCGCCGCGAAGTCGGCTCCGCGGCGGACGAGGACACCGATCACCGCGGGCACCAGCTCCCGCAGCAGGGGCTCGTTCACTCGGTCACCGTGGGCGGCTCGCTCAGGAAGGGGCGGACCTCGAGCCACTCGTAGATCGGCTTCCCGCCCGCACCCGGCGCCGCGGACAGTTCGCCGGCCAGTTCGAGCGCCCGCTCGTGGCTCTCGACGTCGATCGATATCCAGCCGGCGATCAGGTCCTTGGTCTCCGCGAACGGGCCGTCGGTGACCGGCGGCCGGCCCTCGCCGCCGTAGCGGACGAACGACCCCTCTGGGGAGAGCCCCTGGGAGTCGACGAACTCGCCGGTTCCTTCGAGCCGGGTGATGAAGTCCTGCATGTACTGAATGTGGGCCGTGACTTCGTCCGGCGTCCACTGCTCCATCGGCACGTCGTTGGCCGGTGCCGGCGCACCCCGGTAGTGCTTGAGCAGCAGGTACTTGGCCATCGTGTTCTCCTTGATGTGGTCCAGGCCCATTGTGGCCGTGTTCACTGCCTGGGACGGAGCCGCGCGCCCGTTCTCGACATGCCGCCGCAGATTCTTCCGGCGGATTTCGTGGCCTCCGCGTACCGCCGGGGGTCTCCTACGGAGGGGGCGCGACGATCCTGACCATGCCGCCGCGTCGGGAGCGGGCGGTTCCTGGCCGATCGGGCGGTTGTCAGCCGAGCTGCTCGGCCAACGCGACGATGATGCCGTCGGGGCCGCGGAGGTAGCAGAGCAGGTAGCTGTCCCCGTACCGCGTCACCTCGCCGAGGACTTCGGCGCCGTGGGCGCGCAGGCGGCCGACGGTGCCCTCGATGTCGTCGACGGCGAACATGACGCGATGCAGGCCCAGCGTGTTGGGCGGCGGGTTCTCCGTCTCCGCGCCGACCGTCGCGGGAGCGCGGTACTTCATCAGTTCCAGCCTGCCGTCGCCGTCCGGGGTCCGCATCATCGCGATGTCGCTCCGGACGCCGTCGAGTCCGACGGTGCGGTCCGCCCAAAGGCCCTCGATCTGCGCCTTCATCTCGACCTCCATGCCGAGTTCGACGAAGAACGCGACCGCGGCATCAAGGTCGTCGACGACGATGCCGACGTTGTCCATCCGCTGAATCGCCATGGTGGTCCTCCTTCGTCGCGCGGCCCGTCCTGGCCACTGGTGCACCTGAGACGGAGCGGGCGGGACGTTCTCGACATCGGGACGGCGCTGAGTTCCAGGAACCTGCTTCTGGCCGTCGCCGCCAGGACGTCCACACGGTCGACGGGGACCTTGCCCGCCCGCACGCCGAGCGTTCCGGCCCTGTCGGCGGGACGATCAGAAGGGATGCGGCGGAGGCGCAGCGGCCGGTATCGGGTGGGCAGGCTGGCGCTCGATGTCGATGCTGATGGGGTCGAAGAGGCTGCTCCAAGTGGCAGGTGCTCACCGCGCTTCAGGACGGGCAGGTCAGAGGCCGGTTTCGAGGGTCTCGAAACCGGCCTCTGGATCGTCGGGGTGTCACGGCCCGTCCCGGCAAGCGGTTTGCCGCGCCGCGGATTCGACCTCTCAGGCGGGCTGGGGTGCGCGAGCGGCCTTGACGGCCTCCCGCAGGTGCTCCTCCTGCTCGGGGGACAGCGAGGTCTGGATGAGCCTGCCGCCCAGGGGCGCCATCTCCGGGACGACCTTCTCGGGATTGCGCTTGTCGATCAGGACGAACACGGCCGCGGCTCCGGGCGGCAACTGCTCGCCGAGGTTGTGCATGAAGTCGTCGTCGATGCCCATGTCGGACGCGGAGCCCATGGCCGCGCCGGTGGCTCCGCCGATGGCCATGCCGAGCAGCGGCATGAAGAAGATGAGCCCGATCAACCCGCCCCACGCGGCGCCGCCGAGGGCGCCGCCCGCGACGAGGTTGCGGGCCTGATGGAGCTTGATCTTGCCGTCCTGCCTGCGCTCGACGATGACGACGTCCGCCAGCTCGATGATGTGCTCCTTGTGCAGCTGGACGAGCTTCTCACGCGCCTGCTCGGCGTGAGGCAGGTCGTCGTAGGCGACGGCGATCAGATCGCTCATGTTTCCCCCGGTCGTGTCTCCCGCCCGCTGCCGGGCGCAGGAGGGGTGCGTGGTCGCTGTGTGCGGCGGTTCCCGGCGTGCCGATCACCCGCGATATGTCGGGATGTCCGGGAGAGTCCCCAATGTGTGGTCCGTTGCAAACCATGAGCGACGCTCTCTTGGATCGGGACAGGACAAAACGTGGGTTCTGCTTGACGTAAGCCCGCGGCGCACGGTGGCACCTCTGGCGGAGAGCCGACGATTGCCGGGAGGGAATGACGTGGGGCCGTGTGCCGCGGCTCCCGAGGAGCGCCAGAGAACTGGGTCAGGCGGGCTTCCCAATGGCCGATAGCAGTGGGGCGTCACGGACGCCGATCCGCCTTGGGAGTAGGGCGCCTACTCGTTGCGCCAGTCCAGGCGTGGAGACGTGGCGGCGGCCTGGGCTTCTTGGCTTTGGTGCATTGAGATCACGCCTCGGCCTATGCGACCCGGAGCCGGTTATCCAGATAAGAGGGGCAGTTCTCCACAGGTTGTGGATAACCGAGGGTCGGCGATGCCGATGAGGGCGATGTCCACACCGAACACTGCCACATTGCCGCGCGGGAGTGGCGCTCCTGGCGCCGGCCTGCGGCGCGCAGCAGAGCCCGCGCGCGGGGTGGGTCAACTGAGCTCTCTACTCAGGACCAGGTCGAACTCGGCGTGGCGGAAGGGCGCTCGGACACCGTTCCGGGCGGCCGTCTCCGCGTCGGTCGACTCGGCGAAATCGACGACGAGGCTTTGTTTGACCGCGAAGACCGCGTCGGAGTCCAGGTAGGGGCTGTCTGCCACGAAGACGTGAGTGGTCAGTGGGGTGTGGCCGTCCGCCCGGACGATGAAATGGATGTGCGCCGGCCGGTAGGGATGGCGGCCGGCGGCCCGCAGGAACCGTCCGACCGGCCCGTCCGTCGGGATCGGGTAATGGCTGGGCAGGACGGTCCGGAATCGGAACCGCCCTTCGGAGTCGGTGTGGAAAAGGCCCCGCCCGTTGCCGGCTGGTTGGACCCCTGGCTGCTGGACGTCGTAGAACCCCTTCTCGTTGCACTGCCAGACGTCCACCTCGGCGTCGGGCAGGGGCGTCCCGTCGCTGCTGAGGACAAGACCGGCCACAAGGCACGGCGGCGCCTCACCGATCAGGTCGATGCTGTCGCCGAGCGCACGCGGGGGCGACTCGACCATGTGGAACGGGCCGAGCACGGTGCTCTCGGTGCCGTCCTCCTTCTCGTTCAGGGTCTCCACCAGCATGGACACGCCCAGGACGTCCGACAGCAGGACGAACTCCTGGCGCGTGTCGGTGCAGGTCTGGCCGACGGCGGTGAGGAACCCGATCGCCTGCTCCCATTCGCGGATCGACGGCCGGACCTCACCGACGAATGCGTGCAGGTGGCGGGTGAGCGCGTCCAGCAGTTCGCGGAGTCGAGGGTCGGGAGTGTCGCGGAAGCTGTCCTGGACGGCCCGCGTCGCAGTGTGCTCGTTGAAGTCCACGGATGCCTCCCTTTCCACAACCTGTGGAAAACTCTGGCGATGGGGACGACTTCACTTCCAGTGTGGTGCCCACCGGGCGGTTGAACGGATCTCCGAGAGTTCCACCCCGGTCGCACTCGCCGCGTGGATCGTCGCGGGAGTGGCGGCGATCGCGGCACCCGGTGATCGCGATGACGCATATCATCCCCCACCTCCGCGGCTCGCGCACAGGGAACGACGCGCCCTCGTGATGGGCTGTAGTCAAACTTGACTAACTCGATCGCTCTTCCTACGCTTCGACCATGGGTGAGAAGGCGATTCCGATCTTTCCGTGCAGGTCGATAGAGCTGACCTGGGACTTCTACAGGGTGCTCGGTTTCGAGCAGACGACCTGGCAGATGCGTCCCAACCCGTATCTCGCGGTCCGGCGGGGCGACGTCGAACTGCAGTTCTTCGGCTGGAAGAAGCACGACCCGGCCGCGTCCATGAACATGTGCTACATCACCACGACGAAGGTCGACGCCCTGTACGAGGCGTTTCGCGGCGGGCTCCGCGAGGCCCTCGGGCGGGTCCCGACCCGGGGGCTGCCTCGACTGAGCGCATTGCGGGACATGTCCTACGGGGTCCGGCAGTTCCTGCTCAGCGACCCGGACGGGCTCCAGCTCCGCATCGGCCAGGCCATCTCGGAGGACACGCGGCACGCGCCCATTCCGGAGGAGCCGGTGGCCCGGGCCTTCCACATGGCCGCGCTCCTCGGCGAGTCGAAGGGGGACCATCGCGCCGCGGCTCGGATCCTCGATCGGCTGCTGCGGTCCGATGAGCCGCTGTCCCCGTCCGAGCGCCTCAAGGCCCTGGTCCTGCGCGCCGACGCCGCCGCCCACCTGGAGGAATGGCCCCGCGTCCGCGCCCTCACGGCCGAGGCCCGCGCGATCGACCTGCCCGCCTCGTCCCGGTCGGGCGACGACCTCAGCCGTCTGGCCGATCTCGAAGCAGCCGTCCCCGTCGACGGTCGGACGCCGCCCTCCGGAGACACGCACTGACCGGACTCCGCGAGCTGAAACCCGCTGGTGAAGGCCCTCAAGGCTGATCGACCCGCATCGAACGCCGGGTCGGCGGCCGGTGCGGGGTCGAGCCGACGTTCGGCCTCACGGTGTCCCCGGTGGAGTGCCGGGTTGGGGACACGGTTGGGGATTACTGTGGGCAACTCTGTCCACCGGTGCGGTGAGGTTGTGGAAGAGCTTCGCCCACAGGGTGTGAACGGGGTGTGGAGAACGCTGGCGCAGAGTGGGTTCTCCTGCTGGTCAGCGGCTTTTCCACGACGTGGACAACTGAGCGCGCGGGTTGGGGGCGAGCTGGGGAAGAATGTGGACGCGGAGCCGCGGGGCCGTACCCAGGTTGTGCACGAGAGTTATCCACAGGTTGTGGATTCTGTGGACGGACGAGCGACCTCGGTCAGGATGGGAAGGGCGGCGGCGAACGTGCCGTCCGGACCGTGGAAAGCCCGGCTGTTCTGGGGATCCACCTGTGGACGCGACCCCGGAACGCCCTGCTGCGACGAGGTGGAAGATGTGTGCGACGGTTACCAACAGCCTGTGGATAACAGCTCTTGGAGGCTCCCGCCGGAGGCGACCTATCTCCTGATCTGGCGCAGTGGCGCCCGCGTCGGCGACGACCACCGGCTCTGACAGGTCGGCGCGCATGTCGGTGGCCCCGCTGCACTCGCCGAGCCCCCTGCGCCTGGCGAGGGAACGGCCCTCGCACCTGTGGGTACGAGGGCCGGTCGTCGAAGCGACGCCGGAAGACGGCCCCGCCGGGGTGGTGGGTGCTTACGCCGCGACTGCCGTCACGACGGAGGCGATGAAGATCCACCACCAGTGCCATGCCTGGTCGAGGGCGTACCGCCCCGTCCCCAGCACGAGGTTGTCATCCTTGCCGGCGCGCGGGGCGCCGAGCCGGTAGAAGGTGCCCACGGCCTCTCCCTTGAGGCCCTTGAGCTTGTCGACGAGTTCGGCCAGCCACTGCAGGGGGGTCCGGCGGTCGGCCCAGAAGTGGGTGACCGCCGATATCAGCTGCCCGAGGATGAAGCTGACCAGCGAGATCCGCAGGCCGAGGATCGCCCACATCATGGCGACGACCAGTGACGTGCAGACGGTGTAGGACGCCACATGCCGCAGGCATGCCAGGCGCCCCCTCCACATCTGGTCGCCGTGCAGACCCTTGTCCCTGTCCTGGACATCGGTCTGGACCCAGTGGTCGCCGACGTTGTGCGCAACGAGCATCGAACCCAGAACGACTATGAAGGTCAGAGCCGTGACGATCTGGTCCGGAGACATGTCTCACCTCACGGTGTTTCAGTTACCGGCCCGGGGCGACCCGGGCGACCGGCTCCGAGCGCCGGATGATCAATACCGTTCCACAGGCGGTGCCTGACGTGTGGCCATTCGTGACCACCACGCGACGGATCCGTAGAAGCCAGGTGCGGAACGGGAGCCGGGTTCGGAACGGGAGCCGGGTTCGGAGCTCGAGATCGCGGGATGGGCGGGGCGGCGCCTGCGAGGTCGGCGGGTGTGATCGGGATGAGGTCGCGGGGTGTTTTCTGTTGGTCTGTTCATGACCCGTGTTTCTCGGCTCGGTGCCGTGGAGGCGAGCGGCTCGCAACGCCCGGCGGCACGGTGGTTTTCGCGCTCCGATCCGCCCGGAGGCGGTGCCGGCCCGGGCGGGAAGGCCGCTCCGACCTGCGAACATTTGTTCGAACGCGTGCTACCCTCCCCGCATGGGGCAGTTGCTGAACGAGCCGGTCAGAGCCGAGCACGACCCGGCGGGGCGGCTCACCGCGTACGAGTGGCGGGGGACGCGCTACGCGGTGGACGCGGTGCTGAAGACCTACGGCTCGGCCCAGGAGGGCAGGGTCTACCGGTTCCGGGTCACCGGCGCGGAGGGCGTGGCCGTCGTGGAGCTCGGTCGTGACGAGGACCGCTGGCGGCTCCGGCACGTCTTCTCGGCCTGACCGGCGCCCGGGCGGCGGAAGCCCGCTCGACACCCGGGGAGTCGACCGGACGCTGTGGACGCGTGTGGGCGGTATCCAGGGCGTGCCGCTCGATCTGCTGACGGCCCGCATCGGCCGCCGGCACTACGCGCCGCACACCCACGACGAGTACGCCATCGGCGTCACCGTCGACGGCACGGAGACGATGCTCTACCGGGGCGAGAGGATCTACTCGGCGGCCGGCAGCGTCGTCGTGGTCGAGCCGGGCGAGGCGCACACCGGCGGTCCGGCGCGTCCGGAGGGTTTCGCGTACCTGTGCCTCTACCCCGCCGCCGAGCTGCTGGGCGCGGCGACGACCGCGGAGGCCGGCCAGGCGCCGGCGGCACCGCACTTCGCGCATCCGATCATCGATGACCGGGGTCTCGGCGAGGCCCTGCGCCTCGCCCACCATGCTCTGAGGCTCGGTGCCGACCCGCTTGAGGGGGAGTCGCGGCTGCTCGGCGTGCTGGGCACGCTCGTCCGGCGGCATGCGGCGTCCGGCCCGAAGGCGGTCCCGGCCCACCACAGGGCGGAAGCCGGACGCATCGCGAGGACGGTCGCGACCCGCCTGTCCGACGAGCTGACCGCCCCGCCGACGCTCGCCGAGGTCGCCGCCGACCTGGGGTTGTCGCGCTACCAGCTACTGCGTGCCTTCCGGGACGCGATGGGCATGCCGCCGTACGCGTGGCTCGCCCAGCACCGGGTGGCCCGCGCCCGGGCGCTGCTGGACGCGGGCCACCGTCCGGCCGAGGCGGCGACGCTCGTCGGGTTCGCCGACCAGGCGCACCTCACCCGCTGGTTCCGCCGCGTGCTGGGCGTCACTCCGGGCGTTTACCGCAACAGCGTTCAAGACAGCACATCTCGTCGACCCCGATTCTGAACGTCCGCCCCGGGTCGGACCCGGGTGCCAGGGCCGATCGCGAACGCGCCCGCTCCGCGAAGGTCCCGGAGCGGAGGCGGCCCGGGCGGGGCGGTCGAGAACGGAGGTCGGGTTGAGTCGCCGCGGCTGGATGCTGTTCGCGCTGATGAGCGTGCTGTGGGGCATCCCCTATCTGTTGATCAAGGTGGCGGTCGAGAGCGTCTCGGTCCCCATGGTGGTGTTCGCGCGCACGGCGCTGGGCGTGCTCGTCCTGCTGCCGCTGGCGGTCAGGGCGGGGCGGCTGGACGTGGTCCGCCGCCACTGGCGCCCGCTCCTGCTGTTCACCGCGGTGGAGATCCTCGGGCCGTGGGCGCTGCTGTCGGACGCCGAGAACCGGCTGACCAGCTCCATGACGGGCCTGCTCATCGCCGCCGTCCCGATCATCGGCGTGGTGCTCGCCCGGCTCACCGGCGACGCCGAGCGGCTCGGGCCCCTCCGGTGGGCGGGACTCCTGGTCGGCCTGGCCGGCGTCGGAGTGCTCGCCGGACCGCACCTCGGCGGCGGCAGCGCGTGGGCGATCGGCGAGGTCATGCTGGTCGCGGTCGGGTACGCGATCGCCCCGATGATCGCCACCCGGCGCCTCCAGGACCTGCCGAGCCTGCACATGGCCGCGTTCTCGCTGGCCATCGCCGCGCTCGCCTACACCGGCCCGGCCATCGCCACCTGGCCGAGCGCCATGCCCGACGGGCGGGTCCTCGCCGCGCTCGTCGCCCTCGGCCTGGTCTGCACGGCGCTGGCGTTCATCGTCTTCTTCGAGCTCATCCGGGAGGTCGGCACGTCCCGAGGCATGGTGTTCACCTACGTGAACCCGGCGGTGGCGGTCGCGGCCGGCGTCGTGTTCCTGGGGGAGCCGCTCAGCGGGACGATCATCGCGTCCTTCGTGCTGATCCTCGGCGGCTCCGTCCTCGCCACCGCGCGCCGCTCCCCCGCGGCCGCCCCTGTGCCCCCGCCCGGCGACAGCGCCGCCGCACCCGAACCCGCCGTGAAGCCCGCGCCGGAACCCGCGCCCGAACGCTGACCCCAAGGCCCTGCCCCCCGAGTCCGCGAGGAGGGGCAGGGCTGGTGCCGGAGGCTGGGGCTCAGCGGAGGGTGGCGATGAACTTGCCCGCCTTGCTGACGTTTCCCGCGGCGTCGATCGCGCGGTACTCGATGGTGTGGCGGCCCTTTCCGAGCTTGCCGTAGGTGAGGCTGTCGATGACCGTGCCGTTCTCGGTGAACAGCCAGGGGGAGGACGAGTCGGTCGGCCAGCCGAAGTAGTTGAACCAGCCGTCGCCGTCCACGCGGAACTCGGAGACGACCACGCCTGGACGGTCGTCCGCGCCGGTGAGCCGCATGGTGAAGGGACCGTCGAAGACGTACTCGGGCGTCCGACCAGGACGAACCTGGCTCTGTGCCGCCTTGGACAGCTCGTACGCAACGGCCGGCGCCTGCGCGTCGATCGTCCATGTGCGGGTCTTGGAACCGACCCGAGCGACGAGCGTGTGGGTGCCCTTCGCAAGGTGGAACCGCCCGAGATCGATGTTTCGGTCGCCACCCCGTACGGGGCGCCCGTCCAGTACCCAGTTCACCTTGGGCGCGCTCCGCACCGGGTGGGTCGTCTCCACGTAGACGACGGAATCGCTTCCTACCGGTGCCTCAGCGGGCGTGGAGGAACTGAAGTCGACAGGCACGTTCTCAGGCGGAGTGCTTATGGCGGTGTCGACCGTCCATGTACGCACCTGCGTGAGTGCGGCGGACGACCGGATCGCCGGGTCTCGGACGAAGCCGGTGGGATCGGTGACGGTCGCCTTGACCGTGTGCGTGCCCTTCCTAAGGTGCAGCCTCGCCAGGTCGAGGTTCGCGCCGTGCCCGACGGTCTTCCCGTCGACCGCCCATGCGACGGACAGTGGGTGACCGGTCGGATGCATCGTTTCGACCCACAGCACACGGTCGTCGCCCACCGATGCGTCCGTGGGCGTGTTCGCCTGGACGAGGTTGACCTTGCCTGAGATCCGCTGGGTCATCCGTTCACGCGCGACCTGGTCGTAGTAGTAGCCGAGCGTTTTCATCATCGAGTGCCGGCTCGGCCTCCACACGCCCTTACCGGAGTAGAGGCCACCCTCGTACCGTCCGATGGTGCCCCCGGCCTCGCTCCGTTCACCGAGCCATCGCCACCACTTCTGCTTCTGTGCCTTCATCTCCTCCTCGGTCAGAAGCGTGTGATGGATGGAGGCGGGCTCAGGGCCGGTGTACGTACCACCAGGGACGCCTCGCTGGTAGTAGTCGTACTCGTCGTCCAGCCCACCTAGCGAGTGGCCGAGTTCGTGCGGCGCGATGAGAGCCGACATGGCGTTCCCACCGGACGCCGTCGCATAGGCGCCGCCTGCACCGCCATAGGTGTCGCTGTTCGCGAGCGCGAGGATCTGACGGTTTCCTACAGTCGTGCCCTGGACGAGATCCGCATACGTCTTGGCGGCCGCAGAGTTCATGACGAGAAGGCGCTGAATGCCGTCCTCTCTACAGCCGCTCCAGAAGGCCATGCTCAAAGGCGTCGTGCGGCGCGGTGACGACAGCGCCGGGTCACAGCTCACGCCGGACTCGCCGGACGGGATTTCCACCGCGTACACGTTGATGTAGCTGCGATACGACTTGAACGGCTCGATCGTCCACAGGTCGTTGAGGTGCTTGGCGAGGTGTGCGCGGAACTTCGGCATGTCCGCCGCCGTGTAGCCGTCACCCAGCACCACGAGATTGAAGCGCTTCGCGGGATCGCCGGTGACCTGCACCGGCACCACGGTCGCGTCCGCGGGTTCCGCCGCCCGCGCGGGCACCGACACCAGCGACAGGACGGCCGCGGCCGCCGTCCCGATCACGATTCTTCTGCCCGTCCACATGCGCAGACCCTCCTCGCGCGGGGGCGCGCGGCAGGCGGGATGCGGCCCGGCCGCTGCGCCGGCTCGTCCCGCTGATCAAGCGGGCCCGTCCGGATTATCGCTGGAAGATCCAGATTTGTCGCTAGCGCTTGCCGCGCTGCCCGTCCGCGAGGCCCTGCGAGATCCGGTGCCCGCCCGCGCGCCGCTGCACGACCGCCGACAGGACGGGCGCGACCCCGCCGATCCGCGCGCCGATCCTCAGCCCGAGCGGCGCCACGTCGATCTCCGCGATGTCGCGCTCGACGGCCCGGACGGTCGCGCGCGCCACGTCCCGGGGCGACCGCGTCCCGATCCCCTTGGGCAGGGTCACGCCCGCCTCCGCGAACATGCCCGCGTCCCGGATGAAGCCGGGGAAGACCGTCGAGACGCCGACGCCGTGCGGGCGCAGGTCCTCGCGCAACGCCAGGGCGAATCCCCGCATACCGAACTTCGTCGCGTTGTAGAGGGACGCGTGCCCGGACGCCGTCTTGCCGGCCAGCGACGAGACGAAGACCAGGTGGCCGCGGCCACGATCGGCCATCTGCGCGGCGGCGAGCTTCGCCATCACGATCGGCGCGCGCAGGTTCACGTCCAGCGCCCGGTCGATCTCCTCGATCGAGTACTCGGAGAGCAGCCCGGACGCCGGCAGCGCGGCGTTCGCGACCAGCACGTCCACCCGGCCCGCCTCGTCCAGGAGGCTCTCGGCCGCCGCCCGGTCCGCGAGGTCGGCGACGATGGCGCGGCCGCCGAGCCGCTCGGCCAGCGGTTCCAGGACGTCCGCCCGGCGCCCCGTCAGCACCAGCCGGGCGCCGCGACCGGCGAGCGCCCTCGCCAGCGCCTGGCCGATCCCGCCGGTCGCGCCGGTCAGCAGGACGTTCGCTCCGCGCAGATCCATCCCGCGATGATGGCGGATCACATTCCGATGCGCCACAGCAGAAGAATGATCGACGAGAGCACCAGCCCGGCGGTGCCGAGCGGCACGTCGCCCCACGCGATCACGGCCGCGCACGCCGTGGCGGTCAGCCCCGCGACCAGCACCAGACCGCGGCCCCCGGACGGACGCTCGTCCGGCACGTCCGGCTCCAGCTCGCGCTCCCAGCGCCGGAAGTCGTCTTCTGCCATCGGCACTCCCGAAGGTCGTCCACCCGGATTATGCGGCCGTTCCGGCGTTCCGACGAGAGGAGGAAATGCGAGGCTTCCTCAAATGTCCCGTCCGGGGAGGGGCCCTTCGGTGCTGATCGCCCGGCCGTGGTTGCTAGGCTGCGGAGAGCCTGGGGGAGGCAGACACTGATGAGCCGTTCCCGGGTTCTGACTTGATAGTCGAAGGTGAAGGGGTCCCACCGTGAAGAAGCTGCTCGTCCTCGCCGTCGTCGCACTCGGTGGCTTCGCCGTCTGGCGCAAGCTCCAGCAGGACCGCGCCGAGCTGGACCTGTGGACCGAGGCCACGTCGTCCGACAACTGACACTCCGGCGACAGGCCCCGGCGTGAACGAAGCAGAGCCGATCACCGTCGCCTGCCTCGATCTCGCCGGGACCACCGTCGCGGACGGCGACACCGTCGAGTGCGCCTTCGCCGAGGCGATCGCCACCCTGGGGATCGTCTCCGGCACGGCGTCCTACGGCCGTGCCCTCGCCCGCTTCCGCGACGCGCGCGGCGGATCGAAGATCGGCATATTCCGCTCGCTCTTCGACGAACCCCGCGCCCGGGCCGCGCATCTGGCGTTCGAGCGGTCCTACCACGACCTCATCGACCGGCGCGGCCTCACACCCGTACCCGGCGCCGACGACGCCCTCGCACGGCTGCGCGGCGCCGGTGTCCGCGTGTGCCTGCTCACCGGCTTCGGCCGCGGCACGCAGGCCCGCGTCCTCGACGCCCTCGGCTGGTGGGACCGCGCCGACCTGACCCTCTGCCCCGAGGACGTCCCGCGCGGCCGGCCGTGGCCCGACCTCGTCCTGACCGCGGCCCTGCGCCTCGGCGTGGACGACGTCCGCCACATCGCCGTCTGCGGTGACACCGCGGGCGACATGCTCTGCGGCCGCCGCTCCGGGGCGTCCATCGTCGCCGGCGTCCTCACCGGCGCCCACGACGACGACCGCCTCCTCGCCGCCGGCGCCACCCACATCCTCCCCTCCGTCGCAGCCCTCCCCGACCTCATCCTCCGCACCCCCGCCAACGCCGAACACGGGTAACCCCCCGTACGCGCGGGGACGAGACGCCTAGGCCGGGCCAGGCGAGGGCCTCCAGCGGTTTGCCGGGCGACGGCATCGACAGCCGACGACAGACGTATCCGACGCCCGTTCGTTGGGCATCGATCAACCCGCCGAGGGACGTGGTTCGCACCCGGCCCCCGACCGCCTGCCCGCAGCGCCTACGGTCATCTCGACAGCCGGGAGGGGCTCAGCACTGGGCGCACGGTCGCGGCGATGCGTTCCACCTGGTCGAGCTGGGCGTCGAGGGACGGCGCAGCGATGCGGCAGACGAGGTGCTCCGCGCCCGCCTCCAGGTACCGGGCCAACGTGGCGGCCACATGTTCGGCCGGGCCTGCGACGATCGCCTGGATCGTCCGCACCGTTTCGTACGGCAGGCCGTAGGTCGAGCGGCAGTACGAGTCGAGCTGCCGTTCCACGCCCGCGTCATCGCTGATCAGCACGGTGACGAACAGCGCCGGCGTGACCGCGTGCTCAGGGCGGCTCGCCGCCCGCACCGTCGCGAGGCCCGCTCGGTAGTCGGCGGGATCGGGCGGATAGGGCAACCACCCGTCGTAGAGCCGTCCGGCACGCTCCAGCGCCGAGGGACTCGCCCCGGCCAGCCAGATCGGCGGCCCGCCCGGCCGGTAGGAGGGTGTGGATTCAGGCAGGTCGTCGAAGTGCAACACCTTGCCCTGGAATGCACGCTCACCCGACCACAGCGCCCGCCACAGGGCCACCGTGTCGTCCAACCGTCCGAAGCGGCGCTCCCACGGCACCCCGGACACGGCGTACTCGATCTCCGACCTGCCGGGGAACCCCGCACCCGCGGCGACGATCAGACGTCCCGCGGACAGATGATCGATGGAGGCGAGCGTCTGAGCCGCCAGCACCGGCCGGCGGAAGGCGGGCAGGAGGGCGGCCGTCCCCAGCGTGACGCGTTCGGTCGCCGATGAGAGGGCGGCGAGCATGGCCAGCGGTTCGATCCGCGGACCGAGCAGAGTGTCGTTGGCCCAGACCGAGTCGAAGCCGAGGCGTTCGGCCCGGACGGCGAAATCGACCAGCTGGCGGGCGTCATCCCACCGAGCCCGATCGGTAGGGAGCAAGA
The DNA here is from genome assembly GCF_040674655.1 of Actinomadura sp. NPDC049753. NCBI lineage: Bacteria > Bacillati > Actinomycetota > Actinomycetes > Streptosporangiales > Thermomonosporaceae > Actinomadura > Actinomadura sp. NPDC049753. The sequence continues at coordinate 16,436 of NZ_JBFARL010000168.1, forward strand.
TCCCGAGTTTCGTGTCCATGGGAGAGGATCGTGGTCTCTCCCAGGAGTGACGACAATTCCCTCGAAGGCATGAACACCCGGCACGGCTGGCGCGGAGCGAGCGTAATGCACGCTTGGTTGGACGACCCTGGTCTGGAGCCCCTGCGCACACTCGTGGACGCGCGACACAATCTGGCCATGGCGGGCGGACGCCTTCGGCCTTGCCACCCAGGCCGTCCCGGACGATTTGCTGCGCCTCGACCTGCACCCAGACGACAAGGCACCGCGAGTCGGGAACCTGAACCAGTGAGCACTCCTCACCCGGCAGACGCGCTGCTCGAGAAACTGGCAACCTACGTCAGCCGAGCTACGCCGCCCCCACCCGCGTAGGCTTCACCGTTCCCGTGCGGCAGAACTGAAGACGTTCCTCCCGGCCAACTGACCCGCGCCCCTCCGAGGACGAGTGACCCCGTCGGGGCCTCACCAGCTGCCCATCCTCGAAAGCCTGCGCTCCGCCTACGGTGTACGATCGTCACCGGTCACGCCAGTCGAGCGTCACCGCAGGTCAAGTAACACAAGACCAGGGGCCTTAGCTCAGTTGGTAGAGCACCGGCTTTGCAAGCCGGGTGTCAGGGGTTCGAATCCCCTAGGCTCCACCAGCCAAAACGCCCCCGCCCAGACCACGGGCGGGGGCGTTCGTGCGATCAGCGGGCCATTAGGCCACCGGGACGAGCACGCCACCGAGGCCGCCGTCATCCTCGCCGCCCCGCTCCGATCTTGTCGTTGAGCGCATCAGCGATCGCGCGGCTCGCCTCAGACGTCGCGTGCTGGTAGATCATCGCCGC
>NZ_JBFARL010000169.1:0-17211 GCF_040674655.1 Actinomadura sp. NPDC049753
TCCGCGACCTGCCCGACGGGCTCCTCCTCGATGACCGTGTACCAGAGGACGGTCTGCCACCGTTCGGGCAGCGACCGGAAGGCGCGGACGAGCGCGTCGAGCTCGTCGACGTCGGGCGGCTCGTCCCCGGAGTCCGAGGCCCACTCGGCGACCTCGTCGGTCACGACGGTGCGGCGGGCGCCGCGGGCCCAGTCGGTGGCCGTGTTCCGCACGACGGTGTAGAGGTAGGGCCTGCACGCGTCGCGGGGGCCGCCGCCCTGGCGCATCGCCGCGAACGTGCGGGTGAACGCCTCGCTCGTCAGGTCCTCGGCGAGGTGCTGGTCGCGGACCAGCCCGCGCGCGTACCGCAGCACCGCCGTGTGGTGCCGCCGGAACAGCTCGTCGGAGGCCTCGTCGTCGCCCTGCGCGGCGGCCGCCAGAAGGTCGGCGTCCGGCCGCGTCCCCACGCCCGCTACCACCACGCCATCCAACCCAAGGCCCGCATCTCACCACAACCTTCGGAGACCGCTTGCTCACCGCAGGAGTAGACGCCCGACCCGCGCCCGTATTACGGGGAATTAGGGGCAATCTTAAAAAGACAGGCATGTTCTCCAGTGTTAGGGTCACCGCATGATCCTGGACTCGTCCCGCTGGACGGCGACCCTCGCCGGACGGCGCGTGCTGATCACCGGAGCGGCGCGGGGCATCGGGGCGGCGCTCGCCGCCCGGCTGCACGAGCGCGGCGCGCGCGTGGCGCTCGCCGGCCTGGAGCCCGACCTCCTCTCGGACGTCGCCGGCGGGTGCGGGACGGCCCCCTGGTGGACGTGCGACGTCACCGACCGCGGCACGGTCGAGGACGTGGTCGAGAGCGCCGTCCGAGAACTGGGCGGCCTGGACGTGGTCGTCGCCAACGCGGGCGTCGCCGCGCAGATGCCGGTCATAGGCGGCGACCCGTCCGTCATGGAGCAAAGCCTGCGGGTGAACGTGCTGGGCGTCTACAACACGCTCCGCGCCGCCGGACCCCACCTCAGCCATGAACGCGGTTACGCACTGGCCGTGTCGTCCCTGGCCGCCGCCGTCAACGCGCCCCTGCTGGGCGCCTACAGCGCGTCCAAGGCCGCCGTGGAGGCGCTGGGCAACACGCTGCGGGCCGAACTGCGCCCGTGGGGCGGGAAGGCCGGGGTCGCGTACTTCGCCGAGCTCGACACCGACATGACGCGCCGCGGCTTCGGCACCGAGGCCGCGTCCGCCCTGATGGACGCGTCGCCCCGGACCGGTCTCGCCTTCGGCGTCGCGCCGCTGAAGGTCGGGATCGACGCGCTGGAGCGCGGGATCGCCCGCCGGTCCAGGCGGATCGTCGCCCCCTGGTGGGTGGGCGCCGTCCTGCCGGTCCGGATGGCCGTGCAGCCGGTCGCCGACCACCTCGTCCAGCGCGGGCTGCGCGACATCCTGGAGATCGCCAGGAACGAGCGGGTGGAGCTGACGACGCCGCAGCCGGACCCCGATCGGTGACGGCCCCCCGCGCCACTCCCGGCGGCGTCCGCGAGGTGGGAGTGGTCAACTGGCTCGCCTGCCGCGCCGCGGGCCGGGCCGCCGGGACCGGGCCGCCCAACCTGTTCCTGACCCTGGCGCGCCGCCGCGGGCTGTTCCGCGGCTGGCTGTGGTTCGCCGGACGGCTCATGCCCGGCGGCACCCTCCCGCGCCGGGAGACCGAACTGGTGATCCTGCGCGTCGCCCATCTGCGCGACTGCCAGTACGAGTTCGGCCACCATGTCCGGCTCGCGCGCCGCGCGGGCGTGCGCGAGCCGGACGTGGTGCGCCTCAAGGCCGGCCCGGACGCCGCCGGGTGGACGCCTCGCGAGCGGGCCGTCCTCACCGCCGTCGACCGCCTCCACGCCGAGCGGGACCTCGACGACGAGACCTGGACGCGGCTGCGCACCCACCTCACCGAGGGCGAGTGCGTCGAGCTGACCATGCTCGCCGCCCACTACGAGATGCTCGCGACCGTGATCACCGCGCTGCGCGTCCAGCCCGACCGGCCCCGCCGCCCCGCCGAAGGCCGCTGACCGGCACGTCCGAGGAGGTCCCCCCTTGCGCATCCGAGTCCTCGCGATCACTTTGACCCTCGCCACGGCCTCCACGGGACTCGCCGTCCCCGCCCACGCCGCCGGACGGGCCGCCGGAGGAGCGGTCCGCTTCACCGACTCCGGCGGCATCCACGTCGTGAACGTGCGGCGCGTCGACGACCGCCAGTACGCGGTGCGCGTCAGCACGGCCGCGCTGGGGCGGGCCGTGGACGTGCGCGTCCTGCTGCCGACCGGCTACGACCGGCGCCCCGGCGCCCGCTTCCCCGTCCTCTACCTGTTCCACGGGACGTCCGGACGCGCCTCCGACTGGGTCGAGCGCGGCGGCGCCGAGAAGACCACCGCCGGACGGCCGCTGATCACCGTCATGCCGGACGGGGGCTTCGACGGCGACGGCGGCGGCTGGTACACCGACTGGGCCGACCCGCGCACCGAGCTCGGACCGTCCAGGTGGGAGACCTTCCACGTCGCCCAGCTCATCCCCTGGATCGACCGGTCCCTGCGCACCGTGCCCCACAGGGAGGGGCGGGCCGTCGCGGGCCTGTCGCAGGGCGGCTTCGGGGCGATGAGCTACGCCGCCCGCCACCCCGAGCTGTTCGTGTCCGCCGCCTCGTTCTCGGGCGCGCCCGACATCGCCTACGACCCGGTCGTCTCCGTCGGCGCGGCCGGAGTCGTCTCCTACGTCGCGGCCGTCGGAGACGGCGTGCACCCCGACGCGATCTTCGGTTCCCGGCTGGCGGACGCGACCAACTGGCGCGGCCACGACCCCGCGACCCTCGCGCCCAACCTGCGCGGGATGCGGCTCGCGCTCCACACGGCCACCGGCGTCCCGGGGCCGCTCGACCCGCCCGTCCCGGACCCGGCCGCGATCGGCATCGAGGCCCTCACGCACGCCTCGACCGCCAGCTTCCACCGGCGGCTGGAAGCGTTGGAGATCCCCAGCCACTACGACGACCGCCTGCTCGGCACCCACACCTTCCCGTACTGGGCCCGCGATCTGCGGCGGCACATCGGCCCGCTGATGCGGACGTTCGCCGCCCCGCCGCGCCCGCCCGCGAAGATCTCCTACCGGTCGGTCGACCCGGCCTGGACGCAGTGGGGCTGGACGGTCTCGCTCAAGCGGCCGGAGGCCCGGCAGTTCAGCGCGCTGACGGACGCCTCCGCGACGGGTTTCGCCCTGCGCGCCGCCGGGACCGCCACCGTCACGACCCCCGCGTCCTACCGTCCCGGCGCCCGCGTCGTCATCGACGTGGCGCGCGGGAGGACGCACAAGGTCATCAGGACCGCCGCCGGGCCGTCCGGGCGGCTCACCGTCACCCTCCCGCCCGCGCGCCGCGCCGCGACCACGCTGGTGCGGATCAGCCGTCCATGACGCCCGAGCGCAGCAGGAGCCGCACGTGCTCGATGACCGGGGCCCTGATCGCGCGCAGCGCCTCCATGTCGCCCGCCGCCACGGCCGGAGTCACCATCGAACTCACCGCCGCCACGACGACCTCGCACGCGAACCGGCCGCTGTCGCTCGTCACGCCCATGAGGTCGGCGAGGCTCGCCGCCAGGTCGCGCTGGACGCGCGTCCGCCGCCGGACGGCCTCCGGGCCCGCCGCGAACACCTCCACCAGGAACAGCCGCGCGTACGCGGGTTCGGCCGCGAGCGCCTCCAGGTAGGCGGTGAAGACGCGCTCGAACCGTTCGGCCGCGTCGCCCTGCGCCGTCCCCTGTCCGGCCGCGTCGGCCTCGCCCTGCGCCGTCCCCTCCCCGGCCGCGTCGGCCTCGCCCTGCATCGCCGCCTCCAACTGGAGGAACAGCAGCAGGCCCGCCTGGTCGAAGGCGGCCATGAAGCAGTCGAGCTTGGACGAGAACAGCGCGTAGAAGCTCTGCCGCGAGACCCGGGCCCGCTTCAGGACGTCCTCCACCGACGTGCCGACGTACCCTTTCTCCGCCATCGCCTGCGCCATGGCGCCGCACAGCCGGTCTCGGTGCACCCGCTCGACCTCCGCGCGCGACAGCGCGTGACGCCCCCTCGGCAGGCGGCGCGGTGTGGGCCCGGGCTCGGACGTCTGCATCCGCTCAGGTTAGGGCACGGCCGCTTCCCTGCCCGGGCCATCCCGTAACGGGCGATGAGACCGGTGTGACGGCATTCACCCGGTGGTCCGTACACTGGGCGAACGGGATCGGGGCCGCTCCCCGGGAAGGATCACCCCTGGTCCCGCGTTTCGGCGCGCCGTGACCCTGCCTTCACGTACGCGGTGGGACGTACGTCACACTAGGCAAGTAGGTGTTCGAGGAGGAATAGCGTGACCGATCGCGACGTGGACGTTCTGAGCAGGGCCCCGCTCTTCGAGGCTCTCGACGAGCAGGGTGCCAAGGCGCTGCGCGCCAACGTGACCGAGGTGCGTCTCGCCCGCGGACAGACGCTGTTCAACGAGGGCGAGACCGGGGACCGGCTCTACGTCGTCCTCGAAGGAAAGATCAAGCTCACCCGGACGGCGCCGGACGGGCGCGAGAACCTGCTGAGCGTGCTCGGCCCGAGCGAGATGTTCGGCGAGCTGTCGCTGTTCGACCCCCGCCCCCGCACCGCGAGCGCCATCGCGGTGACCGAGTGCCGCCTCGCCGGGCTCGGGCACGACGATCTTCGGCCCTGGCTCACCGGCCACCCCGAGGTCGCCGTGCAGCTGCTCCGCGCGCTCGCGCAGCGGCTCCGCAAGACCAACGACGTGATGGCCGACCTGGTCTTCACCGACGTGCCCGGCCGCGTCGCCAAGGCGCTGCTCGACCTCGCGGAGCGCTTCGGCCAGCCGTCGGAGGCGGGCCTGCACGTCCACCACGACCTCACCCAGGAGGAACTGGCGCAGCTCGTCGGCGCGTCCCGCGAGACGGTCAACAAGGCCCTCGCCGACTTCGCCCAGCGCAACTGGCTGCGCATCGAGGCCCGCGCCGTCGTGATCCTCGACATCGAGCGCCTCCGCAAGCGCTCGAAGTAGGCGCGGGGGTCAGACGGCCCCGCGCTCGGCGAGGTAGTCGAGCTGGGACTGGACCGACCACTCGGCCGCGGGCCACAGCGACCTGTCGACGTCGGCGTAGACGCGCTCGACGACCTCCCGCGCCGTGCGGGCGCCCGCCGCGACGGCGGCCTCGACCTGGGCGAGGCGCTCGCGGCGGTGGTCGATGTAGTGGTCGAGGACGGCGACGGGGTCGTCCAGCTTGGGCCCGTGACCGGGGAGGATCGTCGCGGCCCCCCGGTCGGCGGAGAACCGGCGGAGCCGGTCGAGCGACCCGAGGTAGTCGCCGAGGCTCCCCTCCAGCACGGTCGTCCCGTACCCGAGGACGGTGTCGCCGGTGAGGACGGCGCCGTCGGCCGGAAGCCAGAACGTCAGCGAGTCGTCGCTGTGCCCCGGCGTCTCCATGATCCGCAGCTCCAGACCGCCCGTGGTGACGACGTCGCCCTCCGCGAGGCCCTCGTCGCCGAGCCGGTGCCGGGGGTCCAGCGCCCGCACCTTGACCCCGCCGCCCGCCATCTTCGCGAACTTCCCGGCGCCCGCCGAGTGGTCGGGGTGCCCGTGCGTGAGCAGGACGAGACCGACCCGCCGCCCCTGCGCCTCCACCGTCTCCAGGACGCGGCGCAGGTGCACGCCGTCCTTCGGCCCGGGGTCGACGACGACGGCCTCGGCGGCACCGGGCTCGGCGATGATCCAGGTGTTGGTGCCGTCCAGGGTCATGGCGGACGGGTTCGGGGCGAGCACGCAGGTCGCTCGCTCGGTACCCATCCCGTCGATCTCCGTCATGTCCCCCATCCTGCCCGAGGCGCGATCGGGGTGGCGGGCCGGGTTCCAGCCGAGGCGTTCCAGCCGCCGGAGCGCTGACGTGCCCGCCAGCCGCCACAGGACGGCCTGGCCGCGGGGCACCCGGCGGGCCATCTCCTCAGCCCTGCGGGTAGTGCCGCGCGACGCCCTCGGGCAGGACGAGGTAGGCGTCGCCGTCGATGATCTCGGCGACCGGCTCCTGCACGACGATCTCGCGCCGCGCGGCGAGCACGTCGGCCACCGTGGCGTACCCGGCGAGCTCCGCCAGCGTCGCGACGGTCGGCGGCAGCATCGTCCACTCGCCGCGCGCGGCCCGCTCGGCCGCCTCCGCCGGGCTCACCCAGGCGACCTGGTCGGCCTCGGTGCTGACGTCCCTGGCCCGCTGCCCCGCCGGCATCGCGGCGACGAAGAACCGGGTGTCGTAGCGCCTGCGCTCGATCTTCGGGGTGATCCAGTGCGCCCACGGGCGCAGCAGGTCGGAGCGCAGCACGAGGCCCCGCCGGTCGAGGAACCCCCCGAACGACTGGGAGCGGTCCAGCAGCGCCTGCCGGTCCGCCTCCCAGTCGTCGCCGCGCGTGTCGTCCACGACCGTCTCCCCGGTCGGGCCGGCGAGCAGCACGAGCGTCTCCTCGAACGTCTCCCGGACCGCCGCGCAGACCAGCTCGCGGGCCAGCGTCTCGTCGGCGCCGAACGCCCGGCCCCACTCGGCGGGGGACGGCCCGGACCACGCCAGCGCCGCCTCCCCGTCGCGCGGGTCGACCGAGCCGCCGGGGAACACGTAGGCGCCGGGCGCGAACGCCATCGACCGGACGCGGCGCAGCATGAACGCCTGGAGCCCGTGCTCGTCGTGGTCGCGCAGCACGACCACGGTCGCCGCGTCCTTGGCGGGCGCCGGCTCGGCCCGGCCTTCCAGGATGTCCTCGACCTGCCCCCGGAACGACTCGGGCAGCTTGAGTCCGTTGGTGATCCCCATGGCGAGCCATTCGGACATACCGAACGGCATTCCGTCAAGCCCGGAGGCTCACCCCACCTCGGCGATCAGCTCCACCTCGACCGGCACGTCCCGCGGCAGGACGGCGACGCCGACGGCGCTGCGCGCGTGCTTGCCCGCGTCCCCGAACACCTCGGCCAGCAGGTCGCTCGCCCCGTTGATCACCTGCGGCTGGCCGTGGAAGTCCGGCGCGCTGGCGACGAACCCGACGACCTTCACGATCCGCACGATCCGCGACAGCTCGCCGACCTCGGCCTTCAGCGCCGCGATCGCGTTCAGCGCGCAGATCCGCGCCTGGCGGGTCGCCTCCTCGGCGCTGACCTCCGCGCCCACCTTCCCGGTGGCGCCCAGCTCGCCCTTGACCAGGGGGATCTGGCCCGCGGTGTAGACGAGCGACCCCGTCCGCGCCGTCGGCACGTAGGACGCGACCGGCGGGACGACCTCCGGCAGCTCGATGCCGAGCTCGCGGATCCGCTCTTCAGGCGTGCTCATCGCCATTCCTCCTCGTTGAGGTCCTTACGACGGGGCTGTTCCGGCAGGGCGCCGCTACTCGATCTCGCGCTTGAAGTAGGCGACGAGGTTCTCGGGGTTCGGCCCCGGCATGACGGTGACGAGCTCCCACCCGTCCTGGCCCCAGTTGTCGAGGATCTGCTTGGTCGCGTGCACCAGCAGCGGAACGGTCGCGTACTCCCACTTCTTCATGGCCCTCACCCTAGCGATCGCCTTACCCGGACCCCGCTCGAACCCGCTGTTCACAGAACGCCCCTGAGCGGGCTGCCGGTCACCCTGAGGCCGCGTCGCAGACCTCACCCACCCCCCGCCGCCACCTGGTCCTGATCCCCCCGCCCCGGTGTGCTGACGGGCGGGCGCGGGGACGGTCAGCCGGTGGTGCGGGGTTGGTCAGGGTCGGTCGCGAATCTCTTGTTCGACGGCAACGACGAACGGAGAGAACGATGAGCAAGAGCGTGCTGATCTCGGGTGCGAGCATCGCGGGACCGTCCCTGGCCTACTGGCTGGCGCGGTACGGGTACGACGTCACCGTCGTGGAGCGGGCGGAGGCGATCCGGCCGGGCGGGCAGGCCGTCGACTTCCGCGGCGAGGTGCACATGCAGGTGCTGGAGAAGATGGGCGTCCTGGACGAGATCCGGCGGAGGCAGACCCACGGCGGCGCGCTCGACCTCATCGACGCCGAAGGACGGACGCGGGTCGCCCTGCCCGACTCGTTCACCGGCGGGGACGTGGAGATCCACCGGGGCGACCTCGCCGAACTCCTGTACGAGCTGACCCGGGACTCCGCCAGGTACGTCTTCGGCGACTCGATCGCGTCCATGGCCGAGACGGCCGACGGCGTCCACGTCACCTTCGAGCGCGGGGCTCCGCGCACGTTCGATCTGGTCGTCGGCGCGGACGGGCTGCACTCGAACGTCCGGCGGCTCGCGTTCGGCGACGAGTCCCGGTTCGTCCGGGACTCGGGCTACCACGTCGCGATCTTCGAGGCGCCGAACCGGCTCGGTGTCGGCACCGGCAAGCTCTACAGCGAGGTGGGGCGCGGCGTGTCGGTGTACCCGACCCGCGGCGGAACCGGCGCGAACGTCATGTGCGTCTTCGCCGACGACGAGCTGGAGCCGCACCGCCGCGACCAGGAGGCCCAGAAGCGGGCGCTGGCCGAGAAGTTCGCCGGCATGGGCTGGCACACCGGCGCCCTGATGCGCGACATGTGGGCCGCCCCGTACTTCTACTGCGACTCGATCAGCATCGTCCGGATGGACGCCTGGACGAAGGGGCGGGTCGCCCTGCTCGGCGACGCCGGCTACGGCGCCACCTGCGGCGGGATGGGGACGGGCCTCGCGGTCGTGTGCGCCTACGTCCTCGCGGGCGAACTGGCCGCAGCGGACGGCGACCACCGCGCCGCGTTCCCCGCCTACGAGGAGCGCATCAAGAAGTTCACGACGGCGTGCCAGCGGGTCGCGGGCGGGGTCGGGCCGTTCTTCGCCCCGAAGAACGAGCGCGCGCTGCGCCGCCGCACGACGGTCTACCGACTGCTGACCGCGCGCCCGTTCATCAAGCTCCTCGACAAGCTGACCACGCAGGCGGCCACGGCGATCAAGCTGCGGGAGTACCCGGAGCCGCGCCGGACGCCTCACACCGTGTGATCGGGCTCCCCGCCGCGCTCAGGGGTCCCGTCGTACCGCTCGCGCGACGCGTTGATCTCGTCGATGTGGCGGCCGGCCCACTCCTTGATGGAGGTGAGCAGCGGAACGATCCGTTCGCCCAGCAGGGTCAGGGTGTACTCGACCTGGACGGGCACGGACGGGGTCACGCTGCGCGCCACGAGACCGTCCCGCTCCAGGGAGCGGAGCGTCTGCGTGAGCATCTTGGCGCTGACGCCCGGGAGCGCTCTGCCGATCTCGGCGTACCTGCGCGCGCCGCGCGCCAGATCAGTGAGGACCAGCATGCTCCACTTGTTGCCGATGATCCCCATCAGCTGATGAGTGGGACATCCGTCCATGTAGGCGTCGAACGCCGCCTTCTCCTGCTCGCGACGCTCCGCCGCCGTCATCGTGGCCATGCCGCGGGCTCACCTCCGGGTACCGAACGCACTCCGAAGTAACTTCTTCCGGCCCGCGGCTGTTCCGGCGACAGTTGCCGGTGCGGGGTTCCCCGCACACCCACCCACTTCGGACAGAAAGTTCTGCCATGCGCGCGATCATCGTGAGGACACCCGGCGGGCCGGACGCGCTGGAGCTCGCCGACGTTCCCGTGCCCGTCCCGGGGCCCGGCCAGGTGCGGATCCGGGTGGCGGCCGCGGCGGTCAACCCGGTCGACGCCGCGACCCGCTCGGGAGCGTTGGCCGACGCTGGGCTCATGCCGCCGTTCGGTTCGCGGCCCGCGGTCGGCATCGGCTGGGACGTCGCAGGCACCGTCGACGCGATCGGGGAGGGCGTGACCCGGATCGCCGCCGGCGACGAGGTCATCGGCCTGAAGGACCGGCTCGACGTGCCGCTGGGCGCCTACGCGGACGCGATCGTCCTGGACGCGGACGCCGTCGCGCCCGCGCCGCGGTCGGTCACGGCCCCTGAGGCGGCGACCATCCCGCTGAACGGACTGACAGCCCTGCAGGCCCTCGACCTCCTCGCTCTGCCTTCGGGTGCCACGCTGCTCGTCACAGGAGCCGCGGGCGCCGTCGGCGGCTACGCCGTGGAGCTGGCGGCCCACCGCGGCCTGCGCGTCGTCGCCACGGCCTCCGCGTCCGACGAGACTCTGGTGCGCGGTTTCGGCGCGGACATGTTCGTTCCGCGCGGCGCGCACCTGGGGGACGCCGTCCGCGCGCTCGTACCGGGCGGTGTGGACGGCGCCCTGGACGCCGCCCTCCTCTCGGTCGCGGCCCTCGACGCCGTCCGGAACGGCGGGACGTTCGCAGCGGTCAACGGCGGTCCGGCCACCCCGCTCCCGCTGCGCGGGATCACCGTCCACAACGTGTGGATACGCGCGGACGCCGCACAGCTGGGCATGCTCGCCGCACTCACGGACGAGGGCGGCCTCACCCCCCGCGTCGCCGACACCCTGCCCCTCACCGAGGCCCCCAAGGCCCACACACGCCTGGAAGCAGGCGCCCTACGCGGCCGCCTGGTCCTCACCCCGTAGAACCCTCCACTGGCTTTTAGGCCGTTGGGCTGTTCGGGGGGTCGGCGGGGTGTTCGGCGCGGAGCATGATGCGGCGGAGGAGGTCCGAGAGGGTGCGGCGCTCGGCGGGGTCGAGGGCGGCGAGCAGGCGGGTCTCCTCGACTCCGAGGCCGTCCATCGCGTCGCGCCAGGCGGAGCGTCCGGCGGGGGTGAGCTCGACGACGACCCGGCGGCGGTCGGTCGCGGACGGGGACCGGCGGACGAAGCCGCGGCGCTCCAGCGCGTCCAGCCGGCCGGTGATCGAGTTCGGGGGCATGGCGAGGTCGGCGGCGAGGAGGGAGGGGGCCGCGGTGCCGTGCCGGCCGGCGAGCGCGTGCAGCGTGTCGAACTCGTGCCGCTGCAGGCCGGAGGCGGCGAGGAGCTCCTCCTTCATCCGCCGGATGTGCTTGACGAAGAAGATCATTCGAGTCACGGCGCCCTCGATGTCGGGATCGAGGTCGGGCACGATCGGCGCCCACCGCTCCACGTGCTCGTCGGTCCGGTCCCTGTCTCCCATGCGGGGATCGTAGTCGTTTGCTTGGTTCGGCGGAGAATAATTCGTTGCCGATTAGTTCGTTAACGAACTACATTGTCCGGCCATGACCCACCCCCTGCGCGGCCGGGACTTCCGGCTGCTGTTCGCCGCCCGCGTCCTGTCCCTCACCGGGGACGCCGCCGTCCCCGCCGCGCTCGCCCTCGCCGTCCTGCGGGCCACGGGCTCCACGTCCGCGCTCGCCCTCGTGCTCGGCTGCGCGATGGTGCCGCGCCTGCTCCTGCTGCCCCTCGGCGGCGTGCTCGCCGACCGCCTCGACGCACGGGGCGTCGCCCTCACGACCGACCTCGCCGGCGCCGCGGCGCAGCTGCTCGCGGCGCTGGAACTCCTGAGCGGCGAGCCGAGCCTGTGGCACCTCGCCGCCGCCCAGGTGATCGGCGGCGCGGCCTCGGCCTTCCAGACGCCGACCGTCACGCCCCTGATCGCCGGCACCGTCGAGCCGTCCGGGCTCCAGAAGGCCAACTCGCTGATGGGCGTCGCCAACGGCGCCACCCGCCTCGCCGGGCCCGCCCTCGCCGGCACGTTCGTGCTGACCGTCGGCCCCGGCTGGACGTTCCTCCTGGACTCGGCGTCGTTCGCCGCGAGCGCGGCGCTCCTCGCCCTGGCGCGCGTCCGGCACGTCCCCATCCCGCGGCGCTCCCTGCGGGCCGACCTGGCGGAGGGCTGGTCGGAGGTCCGCTCGCGCGACTGGTACTGGACGAGCCTGATCGCGCACGGCGTCTGGAACGGCACGTCCGCCGTCCTGCTCACCCTCGGCCCCGCCCTCGCCGTCGAGCGGCTCGGCGGCGAGGGGGTGTGGATCGCGACCGTCCAGGTGGGCGCCGCCGGGCTCCTCGCCGGGGCGCTGCTGGCCGCCCGCTTCCGTCCGAGCCGTCCCGTCCTCGTCGCGAACGCGGGCCTGGCCGCGCTGGCACTGCCCCTGGCGCTGTTCGCGGCCGCCGCGCCCGCGCCGCTGCTCATCGCGACGTACGGGCTGGCGCTCACCGGCCTCGGCGTCCTCAACCCCACCTGGGAGACCGTCGTGCAGATGACCATCCCGCCGCACGCGCTGGCCCGGGTGACGTCCTACGACTGGCTGCTGTCGCTGGCCGCGGCGCCCCTCGGCTACGCGCTCGCTCCGTGGGCCGCCTCGGCCTGGGGACCCTCCGTCCCGCTGTGGACGGCGGCCGCGCTGGTCGGCGTCGCCTGCCTGGGCACGGCCGCAGTGCCGGGCGTCCGGCGCCTGACCATGCCCGAGATCTCGCCGGACGCCGTGACCGCCTCGCCCCAGGCTCGGTGACACCCCGCGGGTCAGCGGGGTGTCTGCTGCTCCGGGGTCTCCTCCTTGCCTCCGCCGATGCCGCGCGGCTGCTCGTCCTGCGGCGCGGCGACCTCGGACCCGCGGCGCTTGGGCTCGTCCAGCCCGATGACCGGCGGGACCTCCTCGGCCGACTCCAGCGACGACGTCTGCTCGGCCGCCCTGGCCAGCTCCTCCTCGGCCTTGGCGAGCCGCTCGCCGAGGTCGGGCCTGGCCTCGCCGCCGTCCTCGGAGCGCGAGGCCGCGCCGCCCGCGGCGCGCTCGAAGAACCGCAGGACCTCCACCGGCAGCGGCATGACCAGCGTGCTGTTCTTCTCGGCGGACACCTCCACGACCGTCTGCAGCAGGCGCAGCTGCAGGGCCGCCGGGTCCTGCGACATGATCTCCGCGGCGGCGGCGAGGCGCTTGGACGCCTGGAACTCGCCGTCCGCGGTGATGATGCGGGCGCGGCGCTCCCGCTCCGCCTCCGCCTGCCGGGCCATCGACCGCTTCATGCCCTCCGGCAGCGACACGTCCTTGATCTCGACCCGCTCGATCAGGATGCCCCACGGCCCCTCGGTGATCTCGTCGATGATCGCCCGCAGCCGCATGTTGATCTTCTCGCGCTCGCCGAGCAGCTCCTGCATGTCGGCCTGCCCGATCACCGACCGCAGCGACGTCTGCGCCACCTGCGAGACCGCGTACCCGTAGTTGTGCACGTTCACGATCGCCTTCACCGGGTCGATCACCCGGAAGTAGACGACCGCGTCGACGCGGACGCTCACGTTGTCCTGGGTGATCCCGTCCTGGCCGGGCACCCCCATCGTGATCGTCTGCCGGCTGACCTTCTGCATCCGCTCGGCGATCGGGACGATCACCGTCAGGCCGGGCGTGCGCACCGCGCCGGGCCGCAGCTGCCCGTTCCGCTGGACCTGACCGAACCTGAACACGATCCCGTGCTCGAACTGCTGCACGATCCTGATCGACGACGACAGGACGATCAGCCCGACGACGACGAGGACGAGCACGATGATCAGGGCCACCGCTTCCATCACGGCACCTCTTTCGCATGAGGGCCCGGGCCCCGGGAGGCGCCCCCGGAGCTCCGGCGGGCGTCCGGACCGGTCAGGGTCCGGACGGAACCGTCCATAGCACGGCTCACGTTTTCAAGCTAACCGCGCGGGCAGGCCGAATGACAGCGTCGGGCGGGGGGAACCGTGTCAGGGATCACTTGCATGAGGGCGACCGCCCTCTCAAGTGTTTGACGAGTGAACGATATGGTCGATCGGGTGAGCGCGAGAGACACCGACTGGGACGGCGTACGCCTCCATGTGGTCACCGGCAAGGGCGGCACGGGAAAGACGACCGTCGCCGCCGCCCTCGCCCTTGCCCTGGCCGCCGGCGGCCGCAAGGTCCTGCTCGTCGAGGTCGAGGGCCGCCAGGGCATCGCCCAGCTCTTCGACTGCCCGCCGCTGCCCTACGAGGAGCGCCGCGTCGCCGTCGCCCCGGACGGCGGGGACGTCCACGCGCTCGCCATCGACACCGAAGAGGCGCTCATCGAGTACCTCGAGATGTTCTACAACCTCAAGCGCGCCGGGAAGGCGATGACCAAGCTCGGCATCGTCGACTTCGTCACCACCATCGCCCCCGGCCTGCGCGACGTCATCCTCACCGGCAAGACGTCCGAGTCGGTGCGCCGCAGGAAGAAGGACGGCTCGTTCGTCTACGACGCCGTCGTGATGGACGCCCCGCCCACCGGCCGCATCACGAAGTTCCTGAACGTCAACGACGAGGTCTCCGGCCTCGCCAAGGTCGGCCCCGTCCGCAACCACGCCGACACCGTGATGAAGGTCGTCCGCAGCCCCGAGACCGCCGTCCACTTCGTCACGCTCCTGGAGGAGATGCCCGTCCAGGAGACGATGGACGGCATCCGCGACCTCACCGCGGTCGGGCTCCCGGTCGGCGGGGTGATCATCAACATGGAGCACCAGCCCGTCCTCGGCGAGGACGACCTCGCCGTCGCCGCCGCCGGGGCCCTGGACACCGACGAGATCGTCCGCGGCGTGAAGGCCGCCGGCCTGGAGCACGACGCCGAGTCGATCGCCGCTGTCCTCGCCGAGGAGGCCGCCGACCACGCCCGCCGCACCGCCCTCCAGCGCCGCGAGAAGGAGCGCCTGGACTCGGTCGACCGGCCCCGCTACACCCTCCCCCTGCTCTCCGACGGCATGGACCTGGCCGGCCTCTACGACCTGGCCGCCGCCCTCCGCGACCAGGGCGCCGCATGACCGCGCCCGTCCACGGCCGCGGCGTCTCCTGGGTGAGGCTGACCCCCCGCGTCGGCGGGGACCGACCGGCAGAGGTGAACCGATGAGCCAGACCAGCAAGACCCCACCGGTGCTCGACGTCGACGGGCTGCTCGACGACCCGCGCACGAAGATCATCGTGTGCTGCGGGTCGGGCGGGGTCGGCAAGACCACCACGGCCGCCGCGCTCGGCGTCCGCGCCGCCGAGCGGGGCCGGGACGTCGTGGTCCTCACCGTCGACCCGGCGCGCCGCCTCGCGCAGTCGATGGGCCTGTCCGAGCTCGACAACAACCCGCGCCGGATCGACATCGACGGCGACGGCGAGCTGCACGCCATGATGCTCGACATGAAGCGGACCTTCGACGAGATCGTCGAGGCGCACGCCGACCCCGACCGGGCCAAGCAGATCCTCGCCAACCCCTTCTACCAGTCGCTGTCGTCCAGCCTGTCGGGCACGCAGGAGTACATGGCGATGGAGAAGCTCGGGCAGCTGCACCGCTCCGGCGCCTGGGACCTGATCATCGTCGACACCCCGCCGTCCCGGAACGCGCTCGACTTCCTGGACGCCCCCGAGCGCATGGGCCGGTTCCTCGACGGCCGCTTCATGAAGCTCCTCGCCGCCCCGGCCAAGACCGGCGGCCGCTTCGGCGTCAAGGTGATCAGCGCCGGGTTCGGCGTGTTCACCGGCGTCATCAACAAGGTCCTCGGCGTCCAGCTGCTGCGCGACGTGCAGACGTTCGTCGCCGCCTTCGACACCATGTTCGGCGGTTTCCGGGAGCGCGCCGAGAAGACGTTCAAGCTCCTGCAGACCCCGGGCACCGCGTTCCTCGTCGTCGCCGCGCCCGAGCCCGACGCCCTGCGGGAGGCGTCCTACTTCGTCGAGCGCCTCGCCGAGGAGCGGATGCCGCTCGCCGGCCTCGTGGTCAACCGCGTCCACGAGTCCGCCGACGACGTCCTGTCCGCGGCCCGCAGCCAGGCCGCCGCCGAGACGCTGGACGAGCGCGGGGAGCACACGCTGACCGCCGCCCTGCTGCGCCTGCACACCGACCGCCTGCAGCTCGCGGCCCGCGAGGAGCGCCTCCGCGACCACTTCGCGTCCACGCATCCGACCGTGCCGGTCACGGCCGTCCCGGCGCAGGCGGAGGACGTCCACGACCTCGACGGCCTGCGCCAGGTGGGCGAGGACCTCGCCGCCCCCGCCGCGTCCCCCACCGCCGCCTGACGTCACGGGGATCCTGGCCGGTCGTTCGTGGATTCCGAGGCCTTCACCGGCCTCGGATTCCGACTCTCACGGTCGATCCGGAACGGCAGCGATCCGGCCTGGTCCGCGCCGCGCACCGATCCCGGAGAAGCGCATCTTCCCGGATCGGCACCACCGGAAACTGCACGCGGGACAGACCCGGACGATCGCCCTCTCCGCGCCCTGATCAGCGAAAACAGCCTTTATGGGCATGCCGGTAGGCCCGTACCCAAAAGGTGGTACGGGCCTATCGGCCACGCTTCATTTGGACCGTGTCGGTCCTTGGACCGCTGCCGCACGGGCCCCGGGGACCCGTCGAACTCAGCTCGCGACGAGTTCTTCCTCGTCGACCTCCGCCGACCGCTCGTACTCTTCCTTCGCGGTCTCCAGCAGCTCGCGCCACGAGCGCACATCCGGCCGCCGCCGCAGCAGCGCACGGCGCTCCCGCTCGGTCATCCCGCCCCACACACCGAACTCGATCCGGTTGTCGAGAGCGTCGGCGAGACACTCCGTGCGCACCGGGCAGCCGCGGCAGATGAGCTTGGCTCGGTTCTGCGCCGCACCCTGCACGAACAGAGCGTCCGGATCCGCGTTACGGCAGGCGGCGCGGGCGGTCCAATCCGTGATCCACATCTTGGCCCCACTCCCCTAGGGTCTGTGTCGATTTGCGCTCCTTGGCCGGACGGGCGCGGACGTCAGGCCGCCAAACGAAAGCCGTGGGGAAGAACTTACGGAAGCGAGGGACGTTTCAACAGCCCCCGTTGGGCCCATTCTCGATATAGCCCACCGGGGCCATACCGCCGGAACGGACTAGTTACCTGTAGTTGACGCGCCAGACACTGCGCAGGTTGTCACGATGAGGGCATAACGGACGAAGATCCTGATCAGCCGGTCCGGAAAGCACGAACCCTGGGGGACCTGTCCCTAATGCACTGCTCGTCCCGCGTACCCTAGACCCCGTGCGCGTTGCGAAGAACGATCGGGCCCAGGCCGCCTCCACGCTGTTCAGGTTGCTAGGTGCCGGGGTGGTGGCGGGCCTCATCGTCGCGCTCATCGCGCTGCCCGCCGTCGGCAGCGCCGGGCTGACCGCCCGCGACGCCGCCAACAACTTCGAGGACATGGACAGCCAGCTCAAGACGACACCGCCGTCCGAGAAGACGGTGATGTACGACGGCAACGGCAAGCAGGTCGCCACGTTCTTCGACAAGTACCGCGAGTCCGTCCGGCTCGACCAGGTCGCCCCCATCATGCGGCAGGCCATGATCGACATCGAGGACTCGCGCTTCTACGAGCACGGCGCGCTCGACCTCAAGGGCACCATC
>NZ_JBFARL010000170.1:0-17043 GCF_040674655.1 Actinomadura sp. NPDC049753
GCGCGGCGTCGAGCCGATCGAGGGCGCGGGCGGCCTCGTCGCGCGCGGCCGCGACACCGGTCTGCCCGTCGGCCTCCCGCGGTCGCGGAGGTTCGGCGGGCTCGCGGGCCCGGGGGGTGAGCTTCTCGTCTCGCACGGGGGGCTCCTTCGATCGTGCCGTGCTTCGGCGCTTTCCCGAAGTTCGCGCCTTCATCCCTCGCACGATCCCGAGCCGGCCGATCAGCCGCACTTCCTGCGGCGGCGGATCGGCGGCCCGGTCCTCTCCAGCACGCCGTCATTGACCCTTACTCAGCGTAACCATATCCCCGTGCTCAAAAAAAACGGCAGTTAGGCATTGCTGATATCTTAACGCGCTCGTACTGTGATCCCAGTTACTCGTCGAGCAAGGAGATCGCAGTGCCCCCTAGTCACGATCTTCGACCGGCCGGCTGGCGGGTCGGCGCCGACATCGGCGGCACCTTCACCGACGTCATCGCGCTGGGACCGGCCGGAGAGGTCGTCCCGATGAAGGTCCCGTCCACCCCGCCCGACTACGGCGCCGGCGTGGTCGCGGCGACCACCGCCGTGCTCGCCTCGGCGGCGGCCCGGCCGGAGGCCGTGATCGCGATGCTGCACGGCACGACCGTGGCCACCAACGCGATCCTGGAGAAGAACGGCGTCCGCACCGCGGTGGTCACCACCCGCGGTTTCCGCGACGTGCTGGAGATCGGGCGGCTGCGCCGGCCGGTGCTCTACGACCTGTCATGGTCCAAGCCCGAGCCCCTGGCCCGGCGCCGGCACAGGTACGAACTCGACCAGCGGATCACGAGCGACGGCCGTCTCGAACCGCCGGCCGACGACGACGAGGTCCGCGCGCTGGCGGCCCGGCTGCGCGCGGACGAGATCCGGGCGGTGGCCGTGTGCCTGCTCAACTCCTACGCGCGCCCCGACGAGGAGCGGCGGGTCGCCGAGCTGCTCCGGGCCGAGCTTCCCGGCGTCTACGTCACGGCGTCGGTCGACGTCTCCCCGCAGCCGCAGGAGTACGAGCGCACGAGCACCGCGACGGTGAACGCCTACGTCGGCCCGGCGGTGCACGGGTACCTCACCCGCTTGGAGGCGGCGTTGCGGGCGGAGGGGGTGAGCGCCCCGCTGCTGGTCATGCAGTCCAGCGGGGGACTGCTCGACGCGGCCTCCGTCGCGCGGCGGCCGGTGCAGATCATCGAGTCCGGCCCCGCGGCGGGCGTCACCGCGGTGCAGAAGCTCGCCCGGTTGATCGGCCTGTCCACGGTGGTCGCGTTCGACATGGGCGGTACCACGGCGAAGGCGTCCCTGATCGAGCACGGCGAACCGTTCGTCTCGGCCGACTACGAGGTCGGCGGCGGCATGAACGTCGCCCGCGGCCTCAGCTCCGGCGCCGGGTACCCGGTGCGGGCGCCGTCGATCGACATCGCCGAGGTCGGCTCCGGCGGCGGCAGCATCATCTCCGTCGACGCGGCGGGCGCGCTCCACGTGGGACCCGCCAGCGCCGGCGCCTGCCCCGGCCCCGCCTGCTACGGGCAGGGCGGCGAGCTGCCGACCCTGACCGACGCCAACGTGACCCTCGGCTACCTCAGCCCGCGGAACCTCGCCGGCGGACGGGTGGCGATCCACCCCGACCTGGCCGCGAAGGCGCTGTCGGTGGTCGCCGAGCGGCTCGGCGGCGACGTGCCGGCCACCGCGCGCGGCGCGTACCAGGTGGCGGTGTCGAGCATGACGACCGCGGTCAAGGCGGTGACCAGCGAGCGCGGCCGCGACCCGCGCGAGGCCACCATGGTCGCCTTCGGCGGCGCCGGCCCCCTCTACGCCGCCGCGCTGGCCCGCGAGCTCGGCATCTCGACCGTGATCGTTCCCGTGCACCCGGGCCTCTTCAGCAGCCTGGGCCTGCTCGTCGCCGACACCGAGCGCCACGAACTCACCCCGTACCGGCCCGAGTTCGCCGAGGTGAGCGTGCTCGCCGAGGAGTTCGAGCGGCTCGCGGCGAAGGTGGGCGCGGAACTCGGGCCGGAGGCCGTCGTGGACCGGCTCCTGGACGTCCGCTACCGGGGCCAGCGGTTCGAACTGCGCGTCCGGGTGCCCGACGGCGACCTCACCGCCGACCTGCTCGCCGAGGTGCGGGCCCGGTTCCACGCCGAGCACGAGCGCACCTACGGCCGGGCCGGGACGGACGAGCTCGTGGAACTGGTCAACCTGCGGGTACGCGGCCGGCTGCCCACCCCCGTGTCCATCGCCGACGTGCTGAGCCTCCCCGCCGCGGCGGGCGGCGAGCCCGCCACCCGCGAATGCCGGTTCGGCGAGACCGTGGCCACGCCCGTCGTGGGCCGGTCCGATCTCGGCACCGAGCCGGTGGACGGGCCGATGGTCATCGAGGACATGGACGCGACCACCCTCGTCCCGCCGGGTGCGCGGGTCCACCGCGACCGGTTCGGCAACATCGTCATCACCTGGAGCACCACATGATCCGCGACGCCGTGACCTTCGAGGTCTTCCGCAACGCCGTCACCGGGATCGCCGACGAGATGGCGATCACGATCCTGCGCACGGCGCACTCGCAGCTCGTCGCGTCCAGCATGGACTTCTCCGCCGCCCTCTGCGACGCCCGGGGGCGGGTGATCGCCCAGGCCAACACCCTGCCGGTGCACCTGGGCTCCATCCCGGCCGCGATGGAGGCGATCATCGACGAGTTCGGCGGCGGGATCCGCCCCGGGGACGTCTACCTGCTCAACGACCCGTCCCTGGGCGGCATGCACCTGCCGGACGTCTTCGCGGTCGCCCCGGTGTTCCAGGAGGAAGCGCTCCTCGGCTTCTCGGTCACGGTCGTCAACCACACGGACGTCGGAGGCTGGGCGGCCGGCTCCATGGCCGTGCAGTCCAGGAGCATCTTCGCCGAGGGGGTGCAGATCCCGCCCTCACGCCTGGTCGAGGCCGGCGTCATGAACGAGACGTTCCTGCGGCTGATCCTGCGCAACGTCCGTGAGCCCGAGCTGCTGCGCGGCGACCTCGAATCCCAGCTGGCGGCCTGCCACACCGGGGCGGAGGGCCTGCGGGCCCTCGCGGCGCGGCACGGCCTCGAAGGGCTCGAAGGGCTCGTCGACGAGCTGCTCGACTACTCCGAGACCCTGCTGCGCGCCGCGCTCGCCGAAGCGGTCCCCGGCACCTACGAGTTCACCGACCACATCGACGACGACGGCCTCGGCTCGGGGCCGATACCCATCCGGGTGAAGGCCACGCTGTCGGAGTCCGGGATCGAGCTGGACTTCACCGGCTCCTCCCCGCAGGTCGACTCCGCGCTCAACGCGACGGACTCGTTCACCCGCTCGGCGGCCTACGCCGCCCTCCAGGGCGTCCTCGCCTCGGACATCCCGGCCAACAGCGGCTTCTACCGGCCGTTCACCTTCGTCATCCCGCAGGCCTCCATCCTCAACGGGCAGCGGCCCGCCGCGCGGGGCGCGCGCGGCCTCGTGGGCTTTCGCATCATCGACGCGGTACTCGGGGCGCTCGCCCCGGTGTTCCCCTCCCGCGTGCCCGCCGCCGGAGACGGCGGCCCCGACGGCATCGCGATCGGCCTCGTCGGAGCCGACGGCGAATCGACCGTGCTGTGGGACCCCCTGTCCGGAGCGTGGGGCGCCCGCCCGGACCGCGACGGCGTGGACGGGATCAGCTCGCTGGGCGCCAACCTGACCAACACCCCCGTCGAGGAGCTGGAACGCTCCGGTCACATCCGCATCGACGGCTACGGCTACCTGCCGGACTCCGGGGGAGCGGGCCGCTGGCGCGGCGGCCTGGCCACGTTCCGGGACATGACGATCCTGGCGCCCGAGGTCACGGTGCAGATCAGGTCGGACCGGCGCAAGTTCCTGCCCTACGGGCTGGCCGGCGGCGAGCAGGGGACCTCCTCGCTCAACGTGCTGAACCTCGGCGGGCCCGGCGAACGGGTGCTGGAGTCCAAACCGCACCTCGCGATGACCGCGGGCACCCGCCACCGGCATGTGACCGCCGGCGGGGGCGGGCACGGCAGCCCCTTCGAGCGCGCTCCGGAGCGCGTCCTCGAAGACGTGCTCGACGGCAAGGTGACCCGCGAGGGCGCCGAACGGGACTACGGCGTCGTCATCACCGGCGACGCGATCGACGTGCGCGCGACCGCCCGGTCGCGCGACCAGGCGCGCTCACGGGCCGCAGACACCTCATCCCTGCTCGCGGAGTAGGAGCTCGCATGACTTCGACCGCCGAAATCACCCCGGACACCATCGCGCCCCGTACCTGGCGCAAGGTCGGCACGCGGATCATTCCGCTGATCGGTGTGGCCTACGTGGCCAGCTACATCGACCGTGCCAACGTCGGCTACATCGCCGAACCGATGTCACACGACCTGGGCCTCGACAGCGGCCAGATCGGTCTCGCCGCCGGACTGTTCTTCGTCGGCTACGTCCTCGTCGAGGTGCCGAGCAACATGATGCTGAAACGGTTCGGCGCGCGACGGTGGATCGCCCGGATCATGATCACGTGGGGCGCGGTCACGGCCGCCACCGCGGCCGTGAACTCGGCGGTCACGCTGTACCTGGCGCGGCTCCTGCTCGGGTTCGCCGAAGCCGGCCTGGCCGCCGGGATCCTGCTCTACCTGACGTTCTGGTTCCCGCGCCGCCAGCGCTCCTGGGCGCTGTCGGGATTCTTCCTGATGACCCCGGTGTCCTCGATCATCGGCGCTCCGCTGGCCGCCGCGCTGATCACGTGGGGCCGGGACCTGTTCGGCATCGCGGGCTGGCGGGCCCTGTTCCTCGTCGAGGGCGTCCTGACGATCGGGGTCAGCCTCCTGATCCTCGCCTTCCTGCCGGCCCGCCCGCGGGACGCGCGCTGGCTCGACGACCGGGAGAAGGCCGCCATCGAGGAGACCCTGGCCGCCGAGGCCGCCGAACAGCGCGCCCACGGCGCGCCCAGCGGGCTGGGCCAGGCGCTGACCAGCGGCCGGGTGTGGGCGATGGCCCTGGCGTGGTCCGCTCTGGCGTTCGGCCTCTACCCGCTGGCGTTCTTCCTCCCCACCATGATCTCGTCCATCAGGCACGGGACCGGCGGCGCCGGCGACGTGGACGGCGTGCTGCTGTCCGCGATCCCGTACGCGGTGGCCATCCTCACCCTGCTCGTCTGGGCCCGCTTCGCCGGCCGGATGACGGCGGTCACCGCCACGGCCGTCCCGATGAGCCTCGGCGCGACGGGACTGATCCTGGCGACCTTCGCGAAGAGCGGCGTCCTGTTCGTCCCCGCCGTCTGCCTGAGCGTCGCGGGGCTGATGACCGCGATGCCCCAGTTCTGGCGAATACCGGCGATCGGCCTGACCGGCGCGGCCGCGGCCTCCGGAATCGCCCTCATCAACTCCGTCAGCAACCTCAGCGGCTTCGCCGGCCCGTACCTCACCGGGAGCATCGAGGACGCGACCGGCAGCTTCACCTACGCGCTGCTGACCATCGCGATTATCATGATCATCGGAATCGGCGTCCTGCTCACGGCGGGGCGGCGGATGGAGAGGCTGTACGGGGGACGGTCGTGACCACCGCACTGATCGTCGGCGACGTCCAGCGGGGCATCACGGGCGGCTACCCGTTCGCCCGGCGCGTCGTGCCGCCGCTCACCGAACTGCTCCCGCGCGCCCGCGCGGCCGGGGCGCTCGTCGTCTTCGTGCGCTTCGCCTTCCGGGGCAGCGGGGCCGACGTCCCGCCGGGCAGCGCCCTGCTCACGTCGTTCTACGAGGCCGGGGACGCCTTCCATGAGGGGTCTCCCGGGACCGAGATCGATCTGCCGGTCGAGCCCGCGGACGTCGTCGTGCTGAAACGCCGTGCCAGCGCGTTCGCCGGCACGGACCTCGACCTCGTGCTCCGGGCCGGAGGCGTCGGCAGGCTCGCGGTCGCGGGAGTGGCGACCAGCGCGATGGTGGCCGCCACGTGCTACGACGCGGCTGACCGCGGCTACGAGGTGAGCGTCCTGAGGGACGGTTGCGCCGACGGCGATCCCGCGATGCACGACTTCTTCATGGACGCGGTCTTCCCCAGCAGGGGGATGGAGGTCGTGTCCTGCGCCGAGTGGCGCGCGGAACCGTGATGATCCGCCTCCGCTAGCCGTCCGGGTCCCGGTCGAGGCCGTCCGCGTCCTCGCCGTCCACGGCCGCGTGCCCGAGCACGCGGCCGTGGGTGCGGGCGCGAACCCCCCGCGGCACTCTGCCGGCCCGGCCTGCGCTCCGGACTGAGATATCAGAACTAGGAATTGGTATGCTAAAGCTGACCGCAAGTGATCGGCTGGACCGCGAAGGAGGCGGGGAGGCGTGAACGCGACGTTCCTGACCCGCCTCCGGAGGGAGCTCGACGAGCGCCGGGCGGCCACCGGGCTGCGCCGCGACCTCGTGGTCTCGGGCGCCCAGGGGCCGACGCTCGGGGTGGACGGCGAGACGCTCGTCAACCTCGCCTCCAACGACTACCTCGGGCTCGCCGGCGAACCCGAGGTGGTCGAGTCGGCCCGGCGCGCCCTGCGCGACATGGGGCTCGGGGTTGCCGCGGGACGCGTGCTCAGCGGCACGCGGGCCGTCCACGCCCGGCTGGAGGCGGCCATCGCCGAGCTGGTCGGGACCGAGGACGCCGTCCTCTACGGCTCCTGCTTCGACGCGAACCTCGGCGTCTTCAACGCCCTGCTCGGCCCGGACGACGCGGTCGTGAGCGACGCGCTCAACCACGCCAGCCTGATCGACGGCATCCGGCTGGCGCAGGCGCGCCGGCTCGTCTACGCGCACGCCGACCTCGACGACCTCGAACGCCACCTCGCCGCGTGCGCGGACGCACGCCACCGGCTCATCGTCACCGACGGCGTCTTCAGCATGGACGGCGACGTCGCCGCGCTGCCCCGGCTCCGCGACCTGGCGCGGCGCCACGACGCGGCGCTCATGGTCGACGACTCGCACGCCACGGGCGTGCTGGGCGCGACCGGCGCGGGCACCGCCGAGCACTTCGGGCTGGACGGCCGCGTCGACGTGCTGACGGGGACCCTCGGCAAGGCGCTGGGCGGCGCGGCCGGCGGCTTCGCCGCGGGTCCCCGCGAGGTGGTGGAGACGCTGCGCCAGGTCTCACGTCCCTACATCTTCACCAACGCGATGGCTCCACCGCTGGCCGCCGCGGCACTGACGGCGATCCGCATCGCGCGAGGCCGCCCGGAGCTGCGGGAGCGCCTGGCGGCCAACACCGCCTGGCTCCGCGCGGCGTTGCGCGACCTCGGCTACGAGGTCCTGCCGGGGGAGCACCCGATCATCCCCGTGATGCTGCGCGGCGGCTCGCCGGCCCGTGACGTCGCTGCGGCGCTCCGCCGCGAGGGCGTCCTCGCCTTCGCGCTCGCCCATCCGGTCGTCCCGGCCGGCGAGGAGCGGATCCGGCTCCAGGTCTCGGCGTCGCACACGGCCGAGCAGCTCGAACGCGCGGCGGGCGCCTTCGGCCGCGCCCGCGCCGTCCTGGCCGCCGGATGACCGCCGCCGAGGGCTTCCGGGCGCCCACCACCGCCGACGACCGCGAGCTGGAAGGCCGGGTCGCGGTCGTGACCGGCGGCGCGAGCGGCATGGGCCTCGCGACCACCCACGCCCTGGCGCGCCGTGGAGCGACCGTCCTGGTGCTCGATCCCGCCGCCCCCGGCGGCACCGAGCTCGCGTCACTGCTGGGCGTGGCGGCGGGCCGCGTCCGGTCGGCCGCGGTGGACGTCACCGACGGCGACCGGCTCCAGCGCGCGTTCGCGTCGCTGCTGGAGGAGCGGTCGCGGCTCGACATCCTGGTCAACGCCGCGGGCGTCGCACCGCCGACGGCGTTCGAGGACATCACCGCGGACGAGTGGAACCGCGTGCTCGCGGTCAACGTGCACGGGACGTTCCTGTGCTGCCGGCTGGCGCTTCCCGCGATGCGCGGCCGCCGCTGGGGGCGGATCGTCAACTTCTCCTCCACGGCCGGCAAGACCGTCAGCACCGCCGGCGGCGCCCACTACACGACGGCGAAGCACGGCGTCCTCGGGCTCACCCGCCACCTGGCGAAGGCGTACGGACCCGACGGGATCACGGTGAACTCCGTCTGCCCCGGCCTCATCGACACGCCGATGGCGCGCTCCGTGCTGCCCGGGGGAGCGCTCGAACGCGCCGCCGGATCTTTCCCGGTGCCCCGCGCCGGGGAGCCGTGGGAAGTCGCCGAGCTCGTCGCGTTCCTGGCCTCCGACCGGGCGGCGTACATCACGGGCGCCGCCGTCGACATCAACGGCGGCGACCTGTTCGCCTGACACGGCGGCGAGCGGGGCGGACGCGAGGACGCGAACACAGCCCGAAGACCTATCCGGAACTACCAGAAAGCGAGCACCCTGTGAGCCCAGTGGCAGTCAGGACCGTTCATCACCGCATCGGCGGCGCGGAGACCGCCGGCGTGTCGCGCCGGACCGCCCCGGTGTGGAACCCCGCGACCGGCGAGCACCAGGCCGATGTGCTTCTCGCGGAGGCCGCCGACGTCGACGCCGCCGTGCGGGCGGCGCGCGCAGCCCTGCCGGGCTGGGCCGACACCTCCGTCATGCGCCGCTCGCGGCTGATGTTCGCCTTCCGCGCCCTGGTCGAGAGGCACACCGACGACCTCGCGCGGATCGTCTCCTCCGAGCACGGCAAGGTCTTCGAGGACGCGAGGGCGGAGGTGATCCGCGGCATGGAGATGATCGACTTCGCCTGCGGGATCCCGCAGCTGCTCAAGGGGGAGTACTCCGACCAGGTCTCGACCGAGGTCGACCTCTTCTCCTTCCGGCAGCCGCTCGGCGTCTGCGCCGGGATCACGCCGTTCAACTTCCCCGCGATGGTGCCCCTGTGGATGCACCCGATCGCGATCGCGACCGGCAACACGTTCGTGCTCAAGCCCTCCGAGCGCGACCCGTCGGTGTGCAACCTCGTCGCCGAGCTGTACGCGGAGGCCGGCCTGCCCGACGGGGTCTTCAACCTCGTCCACGGCGACAGGACCGCGGTCGACGCGATTCTCGACCACCCGGACGTCGCGGCGGTCTCCTTCGTCGGCTCGACGCCGATCGCGCGGTACGTGCACGAGCGCGCGACCGCGAGCGGCAAGCGCGTGCAGGCGCTCGGCGGCGCCAAGAACCATGCCGTCGTCCTGCCCGACGCCGACCTCGACGGCGCCGCCGACCATCTGGTCGCGGCCGCGTACGGGTCGGCGGGCCAGCGCTGCATGGCGATCTCGGTCGCCGTCGCGGTCGGCGACGTCGCCGGGCCGCTCGTGGCGCTGCTGCGCGAGAAGGCACGAGCGATCAAGGTCGGGCCCGGTCTGGAGGCCGGATCGGAGATGGGCCCGGTCGTGTCGCCGGACGCGCTCGCCCGGATCAGGGGCTCCATTGCCTCCGGCGTCGAAGCGGGCGCCGATCTAGTGGTCGACGGCCGGGAGATCGACGTCCGGGGCGACGGCTTCTTCGTCGGCCCCACGCTGTTCGACCGCGTCACGCCGGAGATGGACGTCTACCGCGACGAGATCTTCGGCCCCGTGCTCGCCGTCGTGCGCGCCGGCTCGCTCCAGGAGGCGATCGACCTCATCAACGCCAACGACTGGGCCAACGGCACGGCGATCTTCACTTCCAGCGGCCGGGCGGCGCGCCTCTTCCAGCGCCGCGTGCAGGTGGGGATGATCGGCGTCAACGTCCCGGTTCCGGTGCCCATGGCGTTCTACTCCTTCGGCGGCTGGAAGCAGTCGCTGTTCGGCGCCCATCACATCCACGGCCCCGAGGGCGTCGCCTTCTACACGCGCGCGAAGGCCGTCACCACTCGCTGGCCCGGCGAGGACGACGGCGCCGTCGACCGCGGCGACCTTCACTTCCCGACAGCGGACTGACCGACCGGCCGTCCCCCGACTGTTTCCCAAGGTCCTGACCTCCCCGCCTGGCGTGGGAGGTCAGGACCTCTGTCTATCCGGCCGTCCTTCCCGCGGTCTCTCGCACGGCCTTCGCGAGACCCTCCACCAGCTCGTCGAGGAGTCGCTCGTCCGAGCCGAACGTGAGCCGGACATGGGTGCCGGGCGCGTGCATGTCGGCACCGCGGATCGACGCGATCCCGTTCCGCAGGAGCACCTCGTCGATCTCCGCCGGCGTGTCGCCGAGGGGGGAGCAGTCGACGAGCAGGAACGCGCCGGCCGCTGGGCGCACCGGCTCGCCGAGGCCGCTCGCGGCGATGCCGCGGCAGACGCGGTCGCGCTTCGCCTGGTAGGTGGCGAGCGTCCGGTCGAGCCACTCGCGGGGCCCGGTGAGCGCGGCGACCGCGGCCCGCTGCGGAACGACCCCGCACCACGCGGCCTCCCACTGGAAACGGCGCTCCAGCGCGTCGACGATGTGCGGCGGCGCCAGGACGTAACCGACCCGCCAGCTCCCGAGCGCGTAGCCCTTGCTGAGGCTCGTGACGGTGATCATGTGCGGCCACCGCTCCGCGAAGGCCTCCACCGGCCGGTACCGGCGGCCGTCGTACGGGAAGTGCTGCCACGAGTCGTCGGAGACGACGAGCAGCCCGTGGCGCGCCGCGATGTCGACCACCGCGGCGACGGTCTCCGCGTCCGGGAGGTGGCCCGTCGGGTTGTTCGGGTTGCACAGGAGCAGCGCGCGGCTGCGGGAGGTGACGGCGGCCTCCAGCCCCGCGAGGTCGATCGCCCATCCGTCGCGCTCGCGGGACGGGACGTGGACGGGCGTCGCCCCCGCCTCGTGGAGGGCGCCGTCGAAGAAGAAGGTGGGGGTCGGCACGATCACCTCGTCGCCGGGGGCGAGCACCGTGCGCAGCACGAGGGACAGTCCGTGCATCGCTCCGTGCGTGATCAGCAGCCGGCGCTCGGGATCGACGCGCAGCCCGTGCGCGCGCCCGAGTTCGGCGGCGATGGCCTCGCGGAGTTCGGGGAGGCCGCGGGTGTCGCGCGGGTCGGGCAGGTCCATCGCACGCGCGACGGCCCGCCGCACGTGCTCCGGCATCGGAAGGACCGGGGCTCCCGCGAGCGGGATCACCGGCACGCCGCCGCGTTCGCTCCGCGCCGCGCGCTCGCGCGTGCTCATCGCGCCCATCGTCGGGAGGTCGGTCGCGGGGGGAAGGCTCCAGGGGCTCGTGGTGGATCGCTGCATGGGATGCACTCTATCCACTAAGATATCAACTAGTCTATTGGACATCTCAGACTGTTCACGTCCTTGCGGCGCTGCCGTATCAGCTTCCTGCCGGTGATACGCTGACGGCGTGGACGACATCCATTCCGTGATCCCGGGAGCGGCTCACATCCCCGCACTGCTGCTGGTCGACCGGGAGGGAGACGGCCTCGACCGCACCAGCCAGGCGTACCGGGCGATCAGGCGCCAGATCATCGACCTGACCCTGCCGCCCGGCAGCAGCTTCACCGAGACGTCGCTCGCGCAGAAGTGGCAGGTCAGCAAGACACCGGTGCGCGAGGCGCTCGCGCGGCTGAGGCGTGACGGGCTCGTCGACGCGCTACCGCGCGCGGGCTACGTCGTCAGCCCGGTCACGCTCCAGGACACCGACGATCTCTGCGGCCTGCGGGCGCTGCTGTCCGGCGAGGCCGCGGCCGCCGCCGCCCGTCAGGGCGTCGGGCAGGCGGCGCTCAAGCGGCTTGAGACGCTGTCCAAGGTGCCCTTCGCGCTCGCGGCGGGGGATGTGGAGCTCGAGGAGTCGCTCCGGGCCGGAATCGAGTTCGAGGCCATCATCGCCAACTCCAGCGGCAACAACCGTTTCGGCAAGGCGATCGTCGACGTCCTCGACGAGCTGGAGCGGGTCCTGCGAATGGCCGCGCTGATCGATCCCGAGATCGCGAGCCCGCCGGGGGAGCTGGAGGCCATCCTGGAGCGGCTGCGCGCGCGGGACGCGGAGGGCGCCCGCGAGGCCATGCGCAACCGGTGCGAGCGGGTGCGGCACGACGTGCTCCAGGTCTTGGCGAAGAGCGTCTCCATCAGCAGGGCGCACATCGAGATGCCGACGCGCTAGCTCCCTCGTCCCCCGCATGTGGGCCGGATCCCGCGGCCCGTCCGGCGATGGCCAGTGCCTCCAGGGAGCCGCCAGAACCGAGGGCCTGCCCAGATCTCCCCCCGCGTTTGAAACCGGCGTGCGCGGCAAGTGGCCGGATGGGGCCGGACGGGGGGAGGGGAGGGCCGGGATGACGACCGTCCAGGGGCGGCAGGACACCAGTGTCGCCGACGCGCTCGCGCGGCACCGCAAGGGAACGAGGGTCGGCCACGTGCTGGCCACGACCGACCACAAGATGGTCGGCTACCTCTACCTGGGAACGTCGTTCGCGATGTTCCTGGCCGCCGGGCTGATGGCCATGCTGATGCGGGCCGAACTGCTGGAGCCGGGCAAGCAGGTGGTGAGCAACCACACCTACAACGAGTTGTTCACCATCCACGGCACGATCATGATGCTGCTGTTCGCCACACCGCTGTTCGCCGGGTTCGCCAACGTGCTCGTCCCGCTGCAGATCGGCGCGCCGGACGTGGCCTTCCCGAGGATGAACGCGCTCACCTACTACCTGTTCCTGTTCGGCGCGCTCATGGTGCTGGCCTCGTTCATCATGCCGGGCGGAGCCCCCGGGTTCGGCTGGTTCGCCTACACGCCCCTGTCCACCCAGACGTACACGCCGAACCAGGGCGGCGACATATGGGCCATGGGACTGATCCTGTCGGGCCTCGGGACGATCCTGACCTCGGTGAACATGATCGCCACGATCGTCGCGATGCGCGCCCCGGGCATGGTGATGTTCCGGCTGCCGATCTTCACCTGGAACGTGCTGCTGACCAGCCTGATGGTCCTCATCGCCTTCCCCGTGCTGACCGCGGCGCTGTTCGCGCTGGAGGCCGACCGCAGGCTGGGCGCCCACATCTACGACCCCTCCAACGGCGGCGCGCTGCTCTGGCAGCACCTGTTCTGGTTCTTCGGCCATCCCGAGGTCTACATCGCGGCGCTGCCGTTCTTCGGGATCATCACGGAGATCCTGCCGGTGTTCAGCCGCAAGCCGCTGTTCGGCTACCTCGGCATGGTCGGCGCCACCATCGCGATCACCGGGCTGTCGATGACGGTCTGGGCGCACCACATGTTCGCCACCGGCGGCGTGCTGCTGCCGTTCTTCTCCATCACCTCATTCATGATCGCCGTGCCGACCGGCCTGAAGTTCTTCAACTGGGTCGGGACGCTCTGGAAGGGGCATCTGACCTTCGAGACCCCCATGCTGTTCGCGCTCGGGTTCCTGGTGACGTTCCTGTTCGGCGGCCTTACGGGGGTCATCCTTGCCTCGCCCCCCATGGACTTCCATCTCACCGACTCCTTCTTCGTCGTCGCCCATCTGCACTACGTTCTGTTCGGGACCGTGGTGTTCGCGATGTTCGGCGGGTTCTACTTCTGGTGGCCGAAGATGACCGGCCGGAAGCTGAACGAGACCTGGGGAAAGATCCACTTCTGGTCGCTGTTCGCCGGCTTCCACACCACCTTCCTCGTCCAGCACTGGCTGGGCGCCGAAGGCATGCCGCGGCGCTACGCCGACTATGCCGACCAGTTCGCGACCTTGAACTTCGTGTCGTCGATCGGCTCGTTCGTCCTGGGCGCCTCGACGTTCGCGTTCCTGTGGAACGTGCTGTGGTCCTGGCGGCACGCCGAACGCGTCGAGACGGACGACCCGTGGGGAGCCGGCGCCTCGCTGGAATGGGCGACCTCGTGCCCGCCTCCCCGCCACAACTTCACCTCGATGCCGCGCATCCGCTCCTCGCGCCCCGCGTTCGACCTGCACTACCCGCCGAAGGAACCGCCGCAGGAGGCCGAGCCGGCGCTGCCGCCGCCGGGGTCGTCCGGCTGACGGGCGCCGCCAGTCACTCGCCCTGACCGTCCTCCGGGCCGCCCTTCCGCAGGTCGCCCTGGCCGCCGCCGTGCGACTCCGCCTGGTAGTTGAGATAGAAGCGGTTGACACGGGTCCGGACCTGCGTGCGGGCCCGGTCCGGTGTCGGCAGCGGGATCAGGTGGTGCGGGTAGGGCGCGACCAGATCGGCGGGCCGCCGGGCCCGCATCAGCGCCTCCGCCTCCTCGGACGGCTGCTCGTGCCGCTCCCGGAACCCCCCGTCCGGCGTCAGCGAGACCAGGCCGCTCTCCACGCCCTCCTCGCGCGTCCGCAGGTCGCGGCGCTGCAGGCTCAGGCAGACCCGGCGGGTGACGGCGAAGGCCGCGATCGGGAAGACGAAGAAGCCGGCGCGGAAGAACCAGGTCGTCCAGAACAGCGGGATCTTGAAGGTCGAGGAGAGGTAGTCGTTGCCGCCGGCCGCCAGCAGGTCGCCGTACCAGGCGATGACGGCGGCCCCGATCGCGGTCCTGGTCGCGGCGTTGCGCGGCCGGTCCAGCAGGTGGTGCAGGCGCTCGTCCCCCGTGGCCCAGCGCTCCACGAACGGGTACAGGCCGATGAGCGTGAAGAACGCGCCGGGCAGCAGGACGGCGGGGACCAGCACGTTCCAGGAGATCGTGTGCCCGGCGACCGTCGTGGACAGGCGCGGCATGATGCGCAGCGAGCCTTCGAGGAACCCGACGTACCAGTCGGGCTGGGAGCCGAACGACACCTGGTCCGGATCGTAGGGGCCGTACAGCCAGACCGGGTTGATCTGGAAGAGGGTCGCCAGCCCGGCCAGGACGCCGAAGGTGAACAGGAAGTAGGCCGTGCTCTGCGTCGCGAAGTGCGGGAAGGTCGGCTCCCCGCTCACCGCCCGCTCCCGCCGCCCCCGGCCCGGGAAGATCGTGTGGGTCTGGTGCCAGAGGATCATCAGGTGCGCGGCGATGAGGGCCAGCAGGATCCCGGGGATGAGCAGGATGTGCACGGTGAACAGCCGCGGGATGAACTCCTCGGCGGAGGGGAACTGCCCGCCGAAGGCCCACAGGGCCGCGTACGTCCCGACGAGCGGGACCGACAGCAGGATGCCCTGGAAGATCCGCAGGCCGGTGCCCGACAGCAGGTCGTCCGGCAGCGAGTACCCGGCGAACCCCTCGGCGACGGCCAGCGTGAACAGCGTCGTGCCGATCACCCAGTTGATCTCCCGCGGCTTGCGGAACGCACCGGTGAAGAAGATCCGCAGCAGGTGGACGCAGATCGCCGCGACGAAGACGTTCGCCGCCCAGTGGTGGATCTGCCGCATCAGCAGACCGCCCCGCACGTCGAACGACAGGTCCAGGGTGGAGGCGTACGCCTCGCTCACCCTGACGCCCTTGAGGGGGCCGTACGAGCCGTCGTAAACGATCTCTCTGCCGCTCGGGTGGAAGAACAGCGTCAGGTACACGCCGGTGAGCACGAGGACGACGAACGAGTAGAGAGCGATCTCCCCGAGCAGGAACGACCAGTGCTTGGGGAACGCCTTGCGGATGTTCTTGTCCAGGAACTCGGTGGACCCGAGCCGGTCGTTGACCCCCCAGAAGAGCTTCTGCACCCGCTCGGCCTTCGCGGTGCCGCTGCCGTCTTGCCCTGCCATAGCGTTCTCCCCTGCCGAGCAGTGGTGTCCTCTGGGCGGCTACCCGGGGCGGGTAAGGGCAAACGCTGCGCGACGGCGGCGCGGGCAGGGTCAGACGCCGGCCGCGTAGAGCACCTCCCGCATGCCGGGGAGGGCCTCCCGGTCGGCGCGCCAGACGAGGCGGAGGCCCAGGTCCGGGGCGTCGAACGCCAGCCGGGCGAGGGTTCCGGCGGCCAGCCGGTCGCGGACGGCGAACTCGGGGAGCAGCGCGATGCCGAGGCCCTGCTCGGCCCAGGAGGCCATCACGGTGACGCTGCCGGCCCTGACCCGCTCGACCGCGGAGCCGAGGAGCCGCTCGCCGGCCATCCAGAACGAGCACGCCGGCACGTTGACCAGCAGCCTCTCGCCGTGCAGGTCGCCCGCGGCCAGGCGGGGGGCCGCGGCGAGCCGGTGGTCCGGCGCGGCGACGAGGGCGAGCGGCACCGGCTCCACGTCGACGAAGTCCAGCGGCGCCGGCGGGGGCGGGAAACCGAGCCCGCCCACGCCCTCGCCAGCGTCCAGCAGCAGCGCGGCCTCCAGATCCCCGGAGGCGACCGCGTCCAGGAGCCGGTCGCGGGCGGCGTCCGACCGGACCTCGACCCGCAGCCCGGGCCGCCGCTCGGCCAGCCTGGCCAGGACGCGGGGGACGTGCGTGGCGGCGATCGACTCCAGCGCGCCGAGCCGCAGCACCGGCTGCTCCCCGGCCACCTCGCGGCGGGCCTCCTCGGCCTGCCGCAGCAGCCGCCGCGCCCATCCGCGCATCCGCTCGCCCGCCTCGGTCGGCCGCATGCCCTTCGGGCCGCGGTGGAACAGCGGGACGCCCAGCGACGCCTCCAGCGTGCGGATCTGCTCAGACACCGACGACGGCGCGAGACCCAGCGCGTTGGCCGCGTCGGTGACGGTCCGGTGGGCGAGGACGGCCTCGAACGTCCGCAGCTGGCGCAGTTCCATGCCCGTGGCAACCCGGCCCGTCCGTTCGGATATTCCGAACGCGGCGTGCGGTTGGGCCGGTGGAGCCCGCCGGCGCGGATTCCCAGACTGGTGTGCCATGACCTCGGTTCTCCCCTCCGCACCGGCGGACGCGGCTCCCGGGCGGCGCGGCCTCGCCCTCCTCGGCATCTCGCTCGGCTACTTCATGGTGCTGCTCGACACGACCGTCCTGTCGGTGGCCGAACCCGACCTCGCCGACTCCCTGCACGGGACGGTCGCGGGCCTGCAATGGGCCGTCACCGGCTACACCGTCGTGTTCGGGGCGCTGCTGCTGTCGGCGGGCGCCGTCGCCGACCGGTACGGCGCGCACCGCGTCTTCCGCGCGGGCGTCGCGGCCTTCGGCGCGGGGTCGCTGCTGTGCGCCGCGGCGCCGGACCTGTGGACGCTCGTCGCGCTGCGCGCGGTCCTCGGCGCCGCCGCCGCGGCCTGCGTGCCCGCGTCCATGGCGATGATCGTCCGCCTGTACCCCGCGCCCGCCGAGCGCGCCCGCGCCGTGGCGACCTG